>CAUVSV010000013.1:0-41732 GCA_963554735.1 Streptococcus oralis | reverse complement strand
AGGACTTGAAGCTCCATGTACCTTCTGCGGTCTTCACTTCTGTTTGACTTGGTTGCGTTGGAGTTGCTTGACTACCATCTTTCAAGTCTGTTTGGTCTGCTGGAAGCAAGGTTTTCACTTCTTGTGGAAGTTCTTTTCCTGGCGTTCCGCTGACAAATTCATGTGTTGCCTTGTAAGTTGGTGCTGGGGTGAATTCCCAAGTACCGACAAAGTGAGCATCCGCTCCATTGATGGTTTCTGATGCCTTGTCATAGGACTTGAAGCTCCACGTACCTTCTGCCGTCTTCACTTCTGTTTGACTTGGTTGAGTCGGAGTCGCTTGACTACCGTCTTTCAAGTCTGTTTGGTCTGACGGAAGCAAGGTTTTCACTTCTTGTGGAAGTTCTTTTCCTGGCGTTCCGCTGACAAATTCATGTGTTGCCTTGTAAGTTGGTGCTGGGGTGAATTCCCAAGTACCGACAAAGTGGGCATCCGCTCCATTGATGGTTTCTGATGCCTTGTCATAGGACTTGAAGCTCCAAGTACCTTCTGCTGTCTTCACTTCCGTTTGACTTGGTTGTGTTGGCGTTACTTGACTGCCATTAGGTAAATTCTTTTCTGTTGCTGGAAGCAAATCTTTCACTTCTTGTGGCAACTCTTTACCTGGAGTTCCACTGACAAATTCATGGTGTTTTTCGTAAAGAAGAGCAGTGCTCACCTGATTAGAAGGAGCTGATAAGTTATCAACATGCAAGGTTACAGTGTTGTTAATTTTTTCAGGTCCCTTTTCTTCCACTTTTTTGTTTGTAGTAGTATTATAAGTTACAATAATTTCAGCAGAAGAATTTGCTTTTATGTATTCAGGTGTCATTTTAACAGTAACTGTTTGACCTGATTTCTCGATCGTATAGTCACGTCCTTCTTGCAGAGTCACTCCACCTGATTCCACTTTAAGTTCTTGATAATCAAGGCGCTCATCAAAATTCTGAACCATTTCGATAGATGAAGGCGCTGCTAAAAGATCTTTGCCAGGAACCGGAACTTTAAACCTTGCTTTATAAGTGATATTTTGCCCCTCTTTAGCTGGAATCTCTGTAGGATCAACTTCTAGAACAGGGCTAGGATCAAGTTTTTCAACATAGAGACCAAAGACGGCCGAAGCAACCTCTGTTGATGAATAAGCAAAATTCATCCTATTACTATTCGATCGAAGGGCGAAACCAGAGATATTGTTCTCGGAATAGCTACCACTTGTAATCTGAGTTGCAATCCAAGCAGTTCGTTCTCCTTGGTCTTCCTGTTTCAAAACATTGGCATTGTTCATCAAACGAAGATTAACATCATTTTGATAATCTTTAATATAGAAGGTTTCCTTCAAGTTGTTTGCATCCATTGCATCGATGTCCGTTGGTTTCATGACCAACTTCAAATCTGTCTCTGAACCATCTGCATAACTCAACTCGGCTGTTACATCAGCATCAATCCAAAATGCTTTATTCATGATGTAATCATGATTCGCATCTACGTAAGGAACATTACCAATTTCAAAAGCACTGCTTTCCCATAATTCAGAAATTGAGAAAAATTCAACAGTAGATTTTTGAGCACTATTCATTTCAGATTCTGCCTGAGCAGTATTAAGATAGTGTAGGGTTACTTTATTGAAATTTAGATAAGCATCTACTTGCTTACCATTGACTGTCCCAATATTTGTGAATTTTAGAGAAAGAGGATTTTCAAAAACTTGATCCTGTTTTTTACTTTTATCTACTTTAAGAGTAAAGTTCTCCATCTCGCCTGGATAGGCACCACCCCAGAGATATTCATAGTGGGGATTCGATAAATGAAACTGATCAACAGCCTGTGATTTAGATAAAACACTAAAATTGTTGATGTTCAAATTAAACTTACGAATATCCAAGGTTGAGATATCCGTTCCATTTTTTATTTCTTCTAAAGCCGCATAAGATTGAAGCGGAAGAAGAAAAATAGAAAAAAGTAAAACGACTAGTCCGAGAAAAGCCTGTTTTTTTCTACTGAAAATAGTAGAAAAAGGCATTCTCATGCGATATTTCCATTTCATAATGTACCTCCAAAACTAAAAATGATTATTTGATCATTTCAAAAGAAATATTCATCTCATTCTAACACAAAGAAAGGGAAATTGAAAGCAGATATAAAAAAATATTTACTTTTTTGTATTTCCAGATTGTCAATTTTCGGTGAGAATAATTAAAATATCAAAATTTCAGAACAGGCGTTTACACTATGTAAATAGCTGTTTTATTGTTGAACCTATTATCACTCCATGAGTTTCATAACGTACTCAAGCTACACATAAACATTAATATATTTAATTTTTTATAAAAAAGAACCCAAGAATAAATTCTGGGTTCTTTTTAGTATTTCTCGTACAAAAGATGCTTTTGTACAATTAGAGAGCCTTAGTCTTTCTTACGAACGACAAAGCCTACTAGACCAGCGATAAATAAACCAATCATTGAAAGAAGACTGGTAGAAGCTGTACCTGTGCTTGGTAGAACTTTCTGTTCTTGGCTTGCAGTTTCTTCTTTCTTAGTGCTTTCAGCTTGGTTCCCTGTTGTTGCAGTATCATTCTTATCACCGTTGGTTGTTGTAGGAGTTACTTTCTTAGTTCCAACTTCGACAATCTCATCTACTGCTGGAGTGGTGATTGTGCTTGATTTCTCAACACGACCTGTTTCAACGCCATCTGTGTAAGTCACTGTATAAACAATGGTGCGAACACCCTTCTTACCAGCTATCTTCACTTGACGACTGCCTTCTGGAAGGTCTGCGTTCTGCACTTCTTTGACTTGGAAAGCAACTTCTTCTGTCTTCGTTTCTTCCTTAGTCGTTACAACTGGGGCTAATACTTTCTTAGTTCCAACTTCGACAACTTCATCTACTGCTGGAGTGGTGATTGTGTTTGATTTCTCAACACGACCTGTTTCAACGCCATCTGTGTATGTCACTGTATAAACAATGGTACGAACACCCTTCTTACCAGCTGTCTTCACTTGACGACTTCCTTCTGGAAGATCTGGATTTGTTACTTCCTTAGTTTGGAAAGCAACTTCTTCTGTCTTGGTCTCTTCCTTAGTCGTTACAACTGGGGCTACTACTTTCTTAGTTCCAATTTCGACAACTTCGTCTACTGCTGGAGTAGTGATTGTGTTTGATTTCACCTCACGGCCTGTCTCTTTTCCGTCTGTGTAAGTGACAGTTTCAACAATGGTACGAACACCCTTTTGACCAGCTGTCTTCACTCGGCGAACACCTTCAGCTAAGAGTGCATTTTCAACCTCACGGGTCTGGAAGGCAACTTCTTCAATTTTGGTTACTTCCTTAGTGGTTACAACTGCTTTTGAACCGGTATAAGTAATCTTGTTTTTTGCTGCTTTCTTGGTCTTGCGTGAAACTTCTTTACGAGATTTTTCAACACCATCCACTTTTGTCACTTCATAAGTGACTTCATCGATACCTTCTTCACCTTCTTCAACACGTGTTTGACCTTTATCCAGCGCTGGGTCTACTTTCGTTTCTTCTTTGAAAGCAACTTTTTCCTCTACAGTCACTGTTTCTTTAGTTTCTACACCTGTTTTCTTAGTTCCAACTTCGATGATTTCTTCTACTGGTTCTTTAATTACCGTTTGGTTTTTTCTATCACGTTTTTTCTCAACGCCATTTACCAAAGTAACATCCCAAACAACTTTCTTCTGACCTTTTTCTCCCGCTTGTTTTACCTTTCGAGTACCTTCAGCGAGGTCCGCATTGTTTTCTGTCCGAGATGGGTAAGGAATCTCCTCAGTAGTTGTGACTTCTTGATGTTCTTCTTTTAAATCTCCCCCAGTGAGAAGCGCCTCAGCCTTGGCTTTCAGCTCATTGTAACGAGCTTCAAGTGCCGCAAAACTTTTTTGACCTTCTGGACTCTTCATTGCCTTCTTTGCAGTCTCAAAAAAATTCTTTGCTTCTTCTACATCACCCTCTAGGAGTTCTTTATTCTCCTCATCTGGACTATCTGTATAATCCTTAATCGAAGATTCTATATTATTGAGCATTCTTTTGAACGTATTTGCAATGTTTCGCTCTTGTCCGTCTGGAATTTCTTCATCTTCTGCCGGAGTCTCTTCTGCATGCACTGTTGGAATTCGATACAAGTCAGGAGCTACATGATAAGTTGCTACTCCAAGAGCATTTAAAGCAAGTATAGAAATCCCTAACTTTAATAATTTTTTTCTACTCATTATTTTTTCCCTTAACACTTTCAATATACAGTAAGGAGAAGAGTAAATTTTTCTACTCTCCTATTACTATATGGTACTAACGTTCAGCTTTACGTTTCCAAACTAGAAGTCCTGCAAGTCCTGCAGCAAGAGCTGCAACTACTTCAAGAACTGTAGAAACTTCAGAACCTGTATTTGGCAATGTTTTACCTGGTTCTGTTGGTTTTTTCGGAATATCCCCCTCTGCTGGTGGGATATTTGGAGCTGGTGGAGTTACCGGAACCGGTGGTGTCACCACAACCTTGTTGGTAGTTTTTGGTTTATCGTTAAAGCTTACTGTTGCTATATTTGGTACACCTGTCGCGAATTGTGCAAAATCTGTTCCTTCTCTGAAGTTGGTATAAAGAACGAGAGTTACTTTACTTCCCTTCAAGGCTTCAAGAACATCCTTGTCGCTGATTTCAAGAGTTACAATGTTTTTAGCTTCATCGTAAGTAACAGTGGCAATTGCTTCCAACTCTTTACCTACTAATTCACTACGATCATTTGAAACCTTACTCAATTTATCAATAGCCGCTTGAAGCTTAGTTTGAGCTTCTTTCAGGTTCTTGATTTCATTTTCAAGTTTCTCTTGTTGTTGTTTCTTATCAGCTGGTACTAATTCTGCTTCTTTCTCCGCTGGTGCTTGAAGCTTAGCCAAGTTTTCTTCAGCTGCTTTCAACTCTGCCTCTAGGCTTGCAAGATTTTGACTTGTTTCGGTGTCAGCAGGTTTCTTATCTTCTGTTGCAGAAGAATCAGATGTAGCTGGAGTAGCCGGCGTTTTCACTTCAGCTGGTTTAGCTGGTTGCGCTGCCTTAGCTGCTTCCAACTTCGCTTTCAATTCAGCCACTTTAGCTTCCGCCGCTTTTAGGTCTTCCTTCTTGTTATTCTCTGTTGAGGTCTCATCAGTTGACTTACCTGTCAAAGCTTTCAGTTCCTTCTCTGCCTGTTCAACTTGAGCTTGAAGAGCTGCTTTGAGCTTGTCAAACTGAGCATTTTCAACTTTAAGAGCGATGCGGTCTTTATTGACTTTCAAAACTGAATGGATTTCATCACTGATCGTGAAGTTCGTCAAATCTGTCTTGACAAGACGACCATATTGATCTTTCTTGGCATTTCCATTTTCATCCACTGGATCCGTTGGAACCGGTGTAGTGATATCGAAGCGGAAAGTATCTGTTGCATTTGGCAAGTTGTATGAAGTCCCTGAGGTTGATCCATTTTCTGGTCCAACTGTCTTAGCAGGTTCACCTGGTGTCGGATCTGTTGGTTTTTCTGGATCACGCGGTTTCACCGTTACTGGTTTTGATTCCTTGCTACCAGATTGACCATTGGCATCCTTGAAGTTGACAGTTGCTTTGTTTGGTACCAATTGGTCCTTATAAGCTTTCAAATCGCTATTCGCTTTGAGTTTAGCTGGGATGTACAATTGAATCTCTTTGAAGCCTTTTAGTCGAGCGAAATCTTTCACTTTTACAGTGACAGTACTTCCTTCAACACTTGTTTCAAGAGCTCCATTTGCATCACGACCGTCCACATAGGCTACTGGTGTATCAGCGATTGCCAAGACCGGTTCGAGTGTATCTGTGACTGTGAACTCTTTGTACTTATCAATATCTTTTGGCAAAGTTGTATGGACATTATACATGTATGGTGCATCGTATTCCACATCCAAGTGGTCCAAGGTACGATTAATCTTCTTAGAAATTTCTGGTTCTGGTTCTTTTGGAACGATTACCGGAACTTTATTCGAATCTTTGTGTAGCCCTGGTTTGTGTGGGAACTTCGCATCATAAGAAGCTGTATTTGGAACAGTGAATCCACGATCTGTTAGATATGGAGTCAAATCAGCTCCCGCTTTAATCTTCGCAGTGAAGCTCAATTCAACAGCTTGACCGCCATTGGCTTTCACTTGGTCTTCTGTAAGCGTCAAGGTAATCGTTTGACCTTCTACCTTGATTTGATTTACATCAAGGGCTTGACCATTCAAGCTCGCTTTTACTGAACCTGCATAATCAAGAACAGATTCAAGTGTATCGCTTACACTGAAGGATGATACATCTGTTGGGACACTTGTTTTCACGTTGTATGTGAAAATTTGGTCACGATCAGCAAGTGTTTCTTCAGCTTTAGTATTGACATCTTTCTTGATTTCTGGCTCGTCTGGTGTTGGAGGTGTTACTGGAACTTCGTTAGAGTCCTTGTGCACACCTGGTTTGTGTGGGAAGCTTGCGTCATAAGAAGCCTTATTCGGAATCTGTGTACGGCCGTCTTCCTTCACATATGCAGACAAGTTTGCACCCGCTTTGATCTTCGCGTCGAATGTTAATTCAACTGCTTGACCACCATTGGCTTTCACTTGTTCTTCTGTAAGGGTCAAGGTAATGGTTTGACCTTCTACCTTGATTTGACTGGCATCAAGAGCTTGACCATTCAATTTAGCACTTGAAGTTCCTGCGAATTCAAGAACGTCTACGAGTGTATCTGTGACTGCGAAGGCTGTCGCATCTTGCGCTACACTTGTTTTCACGTTGTAAGTGAAGACTTGATCGCGTTTGTCAAGAGTTTCAGCTTCTTTGCCATTCACATCTTTCTTGATTTCTGGCTCTTCTGGTGTTGGAGGCGTTACTGGAACTTCGTTAGAGTCCTTGTGTACACCTGGTTTGTGTGGGAAGCTTGCGTCATAAGAAGCCTTATTCGGAATCTGTGTACGGCCGTCTTCCTTCACATATGCGGACAAGTTTGCGCCAGCTTTGATCTTGGCGTCGAATGTTAATTCAACTGCTTGACCGCCATTGGCTTTCACTTGGTCTTCTGTAAGCGTCAAGGTAATGGTTTGTCCTTCTACCTTGATTTGGCTAGCATCAAGAGCTTGACCATTCAATTTAGCACTTGAAGTTCCTGCGAATTCAAGAACATCTTCGATCTTATCGGTTACGCTGAAGGCTGTCGCATCTTGCGCTACTGTTGTTTTCACATTGTATGTGAAGACTTGGTCGCGTTTTACGAGGGTTTCTTCTGCCTTACCATTCACATCTTTCTTGATTTCTGGCTCTTCTGGTGTTGGAGGCGTTACTGGGACTTCGTTAGAGTCCTTAGTGAAGCCTGGTTTGTTTGGAAGATCTGCCTTGTAAGCTGCCTTGTTCGGAACCTTGATTGACTTATCTTCTGTTACATACGCAGACAAGTTCGCACCCGCTTTGATCTTCGCGTCGAATGTTAATTCAACTGCTTGACCGCCATTGGCTTTCACTTGTTCTTCTGTAAGCGTCAAGGTAATGGTTTGTCCTTCTACCTTGATTTGGCTAGCATCAAGAGCTTGACCATTCAATTTAGCACTTGAAGTTCCTGCGAATTCAAGAACATCTTCGATCTTATCGGTTACGCTGAAGGCTGTCGCATCTTGCGCTACTGTTGTTTTCACGTTGTATGTGAAGACTTGGTCTCGTTTGCCAAGAGTTTCAGCTTCTTTGCCATTCACATCTTTCTTGATTTCTGGCTCGTCAGGTGTTGGAGGCGTTACTGGAACTTCATTAGAGTCCTTGTGGTATTTTGGATTGTGATCAATATCATAAGAAGCCTTGTTTGGAATCTCTGTCTTACCATCTTTATTCACATAAGCTGATAAGTTGGCATTATCTCTAATCTTAGCCTTGAAATTCACTTCAATTGACTTGCCGGCATCTGCTTTGACAGAAGCTTCTGTAAAGGCAACTTTGATGACTTGACCAGAAAGTGTTACTGTCGCCTTCGATCCTGCATCCTCACCATCAAGTTTAACAGTGGCTGAAGCATTCTCACCAACAAATTCTAGAACTTCTTTCAACTCGTCTGTCATCTCAAATACAGTTGCGCTGGCAGGCATTGTTGTTTTCAAAGTATAAGTAAACTCTTCATTACGTTTTGCAAGATCGTAACGTTCTGCTCCGTTTACTTCCTTCTTAAGCTCTGGAGTAGTGGTTGGTGGTGGTGTAACGGTAACTGGTTTTGATTCTTTCTTAGAATCAGGATTATCATTAATGATGTAGCTAGCAGTATTTGGTACTACCGGCTTGTCTTTTGATTCATTTGGATAAGCTGCTAAGAGTGCATCAAAGGTAATGCCTTCCTTCACCTTAGCCTTAAATGAAACTTGTACAGCTTTACCAGCATATTGTTTCACTTGCTCTTTACCAAATGTGACCGTCAAACGTTGACCTTCTGTTGTTACAGTGAGGTCTTGAACAGCTTGGCTATCAACAGTGACCGTTGCTTCTCTTTCAAATGCCAATTCTTTGACGATATCATCTGAAATGGTGAAGGTATCTGCCACGTGTGGAACCGTTGAGTCAATCGTATAAGTAAAAATTTCTGATAACTTACCAAGATCTGCGTGTTCCTGACCATTCACCTTCTTCGTGATTGGCGGTGGTGTAACAGTGACCGGCTTGGTTTCTTTCTCACCTTGTTGGTCATTCTTGTTGGTGTAAGTAATCTTAGCTTTGTTCTCAATAGTTGGAACAGTTGAGCCTTTCTTCACTTTGGCATGAATAACGAGTTCTACTTCTTGGTTACCGTAGTCACCCGCATTCGCAAAATCTTTCATCGTTGCAGTCACGGTTTGACCTTGAACTGTTACATCGAAGAATTTCGCTGCCGCTCCCTTGATTTCAGCTTGACCTGGAGTCAAGTTCTCATCCAAGGTATCCGTTACAACGAAGGACTTGTACGTTGTAATATCATTTGGCAATTTCGCTTTGATATTATAAGTAAAGTCGGTTTCCGCACCGATTGTTGCCTCTGTCAGTGTTTCGTTGATTTTCTTATCAACACCTGGTTCTGATGGAGGAGTTACGGTTACAGGTTTCGTTTCTTTTTCTCCGCTATGATCGTTCTTATCTGTGAAGCTGAACTTCGCAGTATTTGGAATGTTGATTCGAGTCACTCCATCATTGATCTTAGCCGGAATAACCAATTCCACTTCTTGACCAGCAAGGTCTGTAGCCTTCGCAAAGTCCTTCATCGTTGCAGTCACGGTTTGACCCTCAACTGTTACATCGAAGAAGGCTGCAGCTGCTCCTTTGATAACCGGTTTGCTTGAAGTTTCATTGATAACTGACAAATCTCCTTCAAGTGTATCTGTAATCACAAATTTCTTGTAATCAGTAATATCGGTTGGAAGTTTTGTCTTAATGTTGTAGTTATACGCTTGACCTGTCGCGATATCTAAGTGATCAAGGGTTTCATTGATCTTCTTCGTTACAGGAGGCGGCGTTACAGTGACCGGTTTTGACTCGATTTCTTTCTCTACATTATTCTCATTTGTAAAGGAAATAGAAGCCTTGTTTTCAATGGTTGTACCTGTCACACCATTTTTAACTTTTGCAGGAATGACTAGTTCAACAGTTGAGTATTTTGCAAGTTCACCAAACTGACCATCCTTCACCGTTGCCGTAATCTCTTGGCCATTGGTGTGGATATCAAAGAGGGCCGCTGCAGAACCTTTAATACTTACGTCTCCTGCAAGTTCCAAATTAGCATCCAGTGTATCACGAATCACAAATTTCTTGTAATTGGCAACATCACTTGGTACTGCTGTTGTAATGTTGTAGTTGTATGGTTGCCCATCAAACGTTTGGAAGCTATCCAAGTTTTCATTGATTTTCTTATCAATAGTTGGTTCTTTTGGTTTTGGTGGGGTAACCGTTACTTCATTAGAAGTTTTCTTGATATCATTCAAGGCAACATCTGCCGTGTTAGGTACTTTAATTTGACCATCTTCCTTATATTTAGAAAGGTCAGCACCCGGACGAATCTTAGCCTTGAAGGTCAATTCAAGGTATTGAACATCTTTAGTTTTACGACGCGTTACCTTACGTGAGATTTTTTCAAGTTGAGTTTTATCAAGAGTCAGTGAAACAGTTTGACCTTCAACTTTTGTCGCACCTTTCAAATCAGCGTTATCTTTTCCACCGAGTTTTACATTCAAACTATCTGCCTGAACTTCCAACTCTGGAACAACTGTATCTGTCAGCGTAAAGTTGTCCGCAATACCTGGCCATGGAGCAGTCACCTTGTACTCAAAGAGTTCCTCTTCTGCCTTCAAATCTTCATGTTCTTTGTCATTAACCTTCTTCGTAATTTCGGTATCAACTGGTGGTTTAACATAGACTGGGTTTGAGCGACGAATTGTACTTGGTTTGTCAGCTGTTTTAGCATGTTTACTTGGATCAGGATTATTATCCTCACCATTCCACATGATATTACCCTGATTCAGCAAACCGAAGCCATCATTATCCTGAAGAAGGGCCATAAATTCTTTGCTCGCTTGATTATTGCGATATTGCTCCTTCAAGCGAACGGTAATGGTCATTTTAGCTTTTTGAAGCACTAAGTATTCATAACCATTCACACTTGGTACATCAGCAACAACAACATCACGTTCGTTTCCGAGATCGTCATTTTGTTTCACTACACGAGTCAAGATTTGACCTTGTGGTCCAGAAGCATGATGACCTACAACTTCTAAACGATAGTCAAGAGGGTCAGTCAGCATAACATTTTTCTTGAACTCATATGGAGCGTTGTTGAAGTTGTAATCTACTGTATAAGTAAATGTTTCATCTTTGGCAGACAAGTTCGCTGCATAGGATGGTTTTTTGGTTAATTGAAGCGGATCTTCAATAGTACCAGTATCATTGCTTTGATCTTGGTCTGCAATTTTCTTGGTGGCACTTGGGTAACAGTATTCAAGTTTTTGAACTTCTACAGTTTCTTTCGAACCACCGATTGTTTCAGTCGCAAAATCACCAACTTTAAATTTACCAGTCAACTCAGGAACTGGAACTGTCTCCTTAACTGGTTTGTAGTCTGCAGGAGGGTCTTGCTCATCATCCTCATCAACTTGTTCAGCATGTGCTTCCTTACTCAAATCATAGTCAAACTTGTTGTTTCCTGGATTAAAGACACTCTCTGGAACAGAGATTGTAACCTTGTCTCCTTCTTGAACAATCTTACCACGAATTTCTTTCTTCGAATCGGTAACCTTTGATACAATCTTCTTACCATTAATTCGAACTGCATCTACCTTATATCCTGGAGTAACTTCAAACTCACCTTTGATATCTTCTTTAACCAGAGCAGCACCAACAGATTCTAGAACTCGACTTGAGAATTTATTGATATCGCTTTGTTCATTAACATAGAAGGAAACATCTTTTCCATTGATATTTTTAGCTGGAGAAGCCATCCCCTCTAATGCTTCATGGAAAATCTCTTGGACACTTCGGTTATCCCCTATATCAAAATATTTTGAATAACCTTCTTTATATGTGTCATAGTACTGAGCTTTGGAATTCGCAAAGATTGTTACGTCTTCCCAGAAACCAACTACTACTGTTCCTTCAGAACCAACAACATTTTTAAGTCTTGTAGATGCTTCCTTAACCTCTTTCACACGCCCTAAAACGTTTTGAGACGCCTCTGTTAGTTCATTAAAATTCCATGCACGTGTAAGAATATTGTTCCGATAGTCACTGTACTCTAGACGAACCTTACCATCAGGGTCACGTTTCCCATTGGCAACACCATCCGTAATCAAAAGAAAGATAGTTTTACGACCATTAGCCATATTCCCTTTTCTTTCATTATATTGAGCAATGACATCGTCAATAGCTGGAACAGTTGGTGTTCCTCCCGCTACTTTAATATTATTAATGAATTGATGGATATCATTTTGGTCAGAAGACAAGTTACTTGCCTTGTATTTGTAATCATAGTCAGGTCCCCAACTACCATAAACATCTTTACGGCCTGTAAAATCGTTATTGTAGTAGTAGTTGTATCCATCTGCACCTTGGAAGGTCGCCATCATAACCCGGTCTGATGTATCTGGATTATCAGTCTTAACCAAACGTGGGTTATTTTCATCATACTCTTCTTCCTTCACAAATGTCGTCAGAGTTTTTAAAGCATTCTGGACATTTGGAATGGTGTTCTTAAATGATCCACTCGCATCCTGCAAGATTACCAAATCCACTGGTTTTCTAGGCAGGCGCCAGCTAATTTTTTCCGTTTTTTCAATTTTACGGGAACATCCATTTTGTGTTATCTTTGTATTTCCACCTACTTCAATAGTACTACCGCCTTCATTTGCTGCAGCGCTACCAAGTAGCTGTCCCATTAAGGCTAATGGAACAGATAAGAATAAAATGATAAACAATATGGAGACCTTTTTAATGAAATCTCTCATTGCTATTTCTGAAATCCTATTGTGATTTCTTCTTCCCCCTTTTCTATAGTAGATATATGTTAGTTGAGTAGTGTTTGCAACTCTTTAGAAAAGCTTTCCGCATCGGAATGGTTAACCAATACATTTTTTACTTCTTGCTTTTTGGTTACAAAATACATACTTGGTATGGTCTGAACCTGTAATAGATCTGCAGCTGATTGATCTTCGTCATAGTAATAAGGGAAAGTGTATCCTTTTTCCTTAATGTATCGATCAGCACTCTCTTTTGTTTCTTTACCAGGTTCGTTCATATTTAGTAAAACAAAATTGATCTGTTCACCATACTTTTCATACATCTGCTGAACAATGGGTAGTTGTTTCTGACAATGAGGACACCAACTAGCCCATTCGACAATTAACATAGGTTTATCATACAGTTCTGAACTAGCAACCAATTTACCGTCTTGAGAAGTCATTTTAAATTCTGGAAGTTGTTGACCTTTTAGACTCAAGGCAGTATTGTTCTCAGCACTTGAAGTTGATTGCGAAACTGATGAAGTCCCTACTTCTCCGTCCTTAGCGGGTCTAGTATAATAAATCAAACCCACCGACAATCCGATGATGACTCCCACTGCTAAAAACGGAAGCCACCACTTATCTTTTTGCATAGAATCTCCTTTCCTTTTTAATGAAATATGGCGAGTAGAACTTGAGTAAATAATATAGTAAATATTTTATAAACTCTCCGAAACTCATCCATTCCAAAAAACATTTTATCATTTACTAATTCGTATTTCAAGAAATATGTTGTCAAATTGTAAACTTTTTTCTTTCCCACGCTAAACCCGCCACACTACTGCATTAAATAGGTATAATGAAAATGATTGGACGTTATTTTCTAATTATTTTCAGAATATTATTTCTTTTTAATGCATAATTCACTCTTTCTTGTTTTCTGTTTTTCTATATAATAACTATACTAAAAACAGCAACGAAATACATTTAAAAATTTGCAATAATAAAAAAGATTGCCCAATCAGACAATCTTTTTTATGTTCTTAATACAAATCAAGATAATTATCAACTTCCCATTGTGACACAAAGGTTGCATAGCTAGCCCACTCGATACGTTTAGCTTCAAGGAAGCTCGTGTAGATGTGTTCACCTAGGGCTGCCTTGACCACTTCATCCTCAGTCAAGGCTTTCAAGGCGTTGTGAAGCGTTGATGGAAGGTCAGTAATTCCAGCTTCCTTACGCTCTTCCGCTGTCATGATATAGATATTTTCTTCGATAGGAGCTGGTGCTTCGATTTTGTTTTCAATACCATGCAAACCAACTTCCAATAGAACTGCCATAGCGATGTATGGGTTTGCCATCGGGTCCACTGAACGCAACTCAAGACGAGTTCCCATACCACGTGAAGCTGGTACGCGCACAAGTGGCGAACGGTTACGACCAGCCCAAGCAATGTAAACAGGCGCTTCATAACCTGGAACCAAACGTTTGTATGAGTTAACTGTTGGGTTCATGATAGCAGTATAGTTGTAAGCATGCTTAATCAAACCGCCAAGGAAATGGTAGGCCGTTTCAGACAACTGCATTCCTTTTGGATCATTTGGATCAAAGAAGGCATTATTTCCTTCTGCATCAAACAAGGACATATTACAGTGCATACCTGATCCAGCAATACCAAATTTCGGTTTAGCCATAAAGGTTGCGTAAAGGCCATGTTTGCGAGCAATGGTTTTAACAACGAGTTTAAAGATTTGAATCTTGTCACAGGCACGGAGGACTTCATCATACTTGAAGTCAATTTCATGTTGTCCAACCGCAACCTCGTGGTGACTCGCTTCTACTTCAAATCCCATTTTGGTCAAGACATTCACGATTTCACGACGCGTATTGTCTGCAAGGTCAGTAGGGGCCAAGTCGAAGTAGCCACCCTTGTCATTTACCTCAAGAGTTGGATCCCCATTTTCATCCAACTTAAATAGGAAGAATTCTGGTTCTGGACCAAGGTTGAAGGATTTGAATCCTACTTCTTCCATATGACTAAGTGCACGCTTCAGATTACCACGTGGGTCACCTGCAAAGGGTTCGCCTTCTGTTGTATAGACATCACAGATCAAACCTGCAACACTTCCATTTTCATCTCCCCAAGGGAAGACTGTCCATGTATTCAAGTCTGGGTACAAGTACATATCTGACTCATTGATACGTACAAAACCTTCAATAGAAGAGCCATCAAACATGGCTTTGTTTGACAAGACCTTATCTAACTGTTCATCTGTAGCAGGAATTTCGACGTTTTTCATGGTTCCCAGAATATCTGAAAACATGAGACGGATAAAGGTAACATTTTTTTCCTTGACTTCACGACGAATATCTGCAGCTGTGATTGGCATGGGTTTTCTCCTTAATATATATGACTACTTGCGATTGCCTAACCGCGACCAAAGGGTGACCGTACTGAAGCAAAGCGCCCCTGCTGGAGGAGTTCATTGTGGAGTGCGCGACGCACTTCCGTCTGACTCACGGCTTTCTTGGACTTCGCCTCGCGTTCAGCATATTTTTTCTTAATCGCAGCAATATTATGACCTTCAGAGATATAATCTTTGATTTCAAGTAGACGATCCATGTCATTCAACGAATACATGCGACGGTTTCCTTCGTTTCGATCAGGTTTGATCAACTCTTGATCTTCATAATAACGAATCTGACGCGCCGAGAGATCGGTCAATTTCATAACACTGCCGATAGGAAAAACAGCCATATTTCGGCGAAATTCTCTTTCCTTCATTTACAATTTCCTTCTTCCTGTCTATTATAGTCTAAAAAAAGACATACGTCAACGAATAATGTCATAAAATGTAACATTATTTTCTTTTTTTCTCCCAAAAGAGTTTCAGTTGCTCAATATCATAATTTACAAGGATTGCGACAAAAACTCCCATAAATGTTTCAAATACGCGCGCAAACACGTACAAAAATGTTTCTCCACTTGGTATTGATAGGGTAATGATTAACATAGCTGCTACGCCACCGATAACTCCTGCCTTGTTGTTCATGGCGACATTTGTCATAATGGTTAACATGGTGCAAATCGGAACAACTAGTAAGGTTACCCAAAAGGCTCCATGAAATAAAGTGTTTAAGAGGAAAAAGACAAGAGCGTAAAAACCGCCAATGCTATTTCCTAAGATACGCGAAGTTCCAAAATGGACACTCTTATCAAAGCTCTCTCGTAAACTGAAGACCGCTGTTAGTGCTCCGATTTGAAGCCCCTTCCAGCCAAAAAAACCAAAAATCAAGAGAACTATAAATACGGCAATCCCTGTTTTGAAGGTTCGCATACCAAGCTTGAACTGTGACTTATCAAATTTATATTTTTTAAAATAACTCATAATCTCAACTTTCTACTACCATTTTAACATAAATTAGTTGATTTTATGAGCCAAAATCAATAGGAAGCGTTTTTAATTTTTGGCTACAAAAAAGAGGAAACAGAGTTCCTCTTTTCTATTTAACTTTTAGAGCTTAGTTGCTTTCGTCTTCTTTACGTTTCAACTGACCAAGTCCTAAAACTCCTACTAAAGCTGCTAGACCAAGATATGGCATGTAGCTTGAATCATTTGTACCTGTTTGAGGTAGAGTAGGGTTTCCTTTTGGATTTGGATTAGGAGTTGTTGGCTCCTCTGGTTTCTTAGGTTCTGGCGTTGTCGTGCGAACTGTATTTGAAGCATAAGCAACTTTGTTCACAGTATTTACATAGGTATTTTCAAAGGTTCCGACAGCAATTCGTTTCATTTGAATATAAGTCTCAGCCTGGAATGGAGAATCCAACTGAATCTCTTGAAGGAATTCTTCCTTGAAGCGAATGGTAATCATTCCCTTATCTTGATCATGTTCAACTTGTGTTTCAGCTGTTAAATCTGTCCCAGCCTTAATAACACGGCCGTCTTTCAATCGGATATCAACCTTGGCAAGAACTTTATAGTTTCCAGTGTATTGATCACCTTTTTGGTCATAATCATCTACAAAACTATAGTCATTTAAGTCCTCAGAATGATTTTGTGGAATCAAACCACCGATTAAACGATAATTGAAGTACTGGTTCAACGGAATAGTTTGGCCATCAATATTGTCACTGCTTGGATCCATACTGATTGTCACATCTTTTTTCGGTGTGATTTTCGGTACGTTGTTGACAACTACTTCTGTAGCATAGCCATTTCCAAAATCAATTTGGTAGGCTTTGTTTTCATACTTACCACCCGTTTGACCAAATTCAGGTTTAACTGTCATCGGATCTGTGATTAGCAATGATTTTCCTGCTGCCACATAGTTCTTGTAGAATTCGGCTGGATTATCAGCAGAGAAGAGTTGGAAAGCACCTTTAACAGTGATGTTTGCTTTCTTCAACAAGTCCTGAACTTTCTTAGGAGCAGCTTCTAAACTATCAAACTGTTGAACACTGATACCTGATACAAGATTGCCCTCTAGATCACGAATCTTAACCAATTCTGGTTGAAGGGTTAAGGCTTCTTCTGGATAATCATCCACATAGTAGAAACCATTTTGAATTGCTTCTTTAGAAGATTTATCTCCCTTGTATTGGTCCAAATCCCATGTGAGTTCATAGTAGTTCGTTGAACCAGCTAGAACTTCTTTGCCATCAATATTCACACCTTGCTTGTTCTTGTTAACTTTCAAAGGCTTGATGTAGTTGTTATTTGGATTGTCAGGATCATTTGGTTTACCTGGAGTCGTTACACGAACAATGTTTGACTTGACACCGTAGGCATCGTTGACTGTCAATGTAAAGTTATTTGTATAAGTCGCCCCATCATTCAAGACACGACCAACAACAGTTGGATATAGAGTCTCAAAGGATTTTGTCAAATCTGCATTGAAAGCAGCCAAGGTCTCCTCAGTAGCCTTAAAGGTTACAGTGTGACTAGCTTTGTCATAGCTTGTTTCAAAACCTTTGCTTGCAGCCTTGGTCGCTTCCAAATCAAACTGATAGCCCGTTGGAAGTGGATCTACCAATACAAACGAAGTTGTTTTTGGACGCCCTGCAGTTAAAGCTTCCGTTTTCAACTCAAACTTCACTACAGACTGCTTAGCAACGAGAGTACGATCGATATCTACACCATCCTCATTCTTAATTTCTTTATTAATTTGAGGTTGCGCCAACAAGCTATTATAATGGAAGTGTACTGTCGGCACCGCTGGAGGAGTCGGTAGCTGTTTAGGAGTTGGTGCTAGCGGCGGAGTTGGCAATGGATCATAGTTTGGCTCTTCTGGTTTTGATGGCTCTGGTTGATCTGGAGTTTTTACCGGCGGAGTTGGCTCATTTTCGTAGCTTGGTGCTACTGGAGCCGGTTCCAATGGTTTTTCTGTCTCATATGTTGGCTCTTCTGGTTTTGATGGCTCCGGTTGATCTGGAGTTTTTACCGGTGGAGTTGGCTCATTTTCGTAGTTTGGTGCTACTGGAGCTGGTTCCAATGGTTTCTCTGTCTCATATGTTGGCTCTTCTGGTTTTGATGGCTCCGGTTGATCTGGAGTTTTTACTGGTGGAGTTGGCTCATTTTCGTAGTTTGGTACTACTGGAGCTGGTTCCAGTGGTTTCTCTACTTCATAAGTTGGAGCTTGTGGTGCAGTTGGTTCTACTGGCGGAGTTGGTTTTTCCTTAGTAATTTTCGGAACGTTGACGGCACGAATCTTACCATTGAGTGAGTACCAGATGTTTGGTCTTTTACCTGTATCAACCGCCATAACTGGATCAGAAGGAACTACTAGGGTCGCAGAAATGGCACCAACAGTAACACGGTTAGTTGAACCAGACATGCTGATTGCTCCTGCACCATACCAAGAGTTTGGAGCATCTGATGAATCCCAACCTGAACCAGGTTGACCATTTGGATACATAGTCCAACGAGATCCACCTTGGTCTTTTTTAAAGTTCAAGGTTTCTGTGGCATAAATCTTTCCGTCTTTTTCTCCAACAGATGAACCGGAAATTTTAATAAAGTTACCAGTGTAATCCTTGGCCATCTCAATAGAATTATTTTCTCTATTTAGAGATGCTACTGAAAGAAGGGCATTGTCAAAATTAATTGGTTGGTCATTTTCATCATAGAAGGTAAATTCATTTTTAATGAAAATTGAAGTCCCTTTTTCAACATCACCAGTGTAAGCAGAAGCAAAGACACCCAAAGTTGGGTCACTAAAGATTCCCAACCAAACTTTTCCACTAGGATTTTTAAATTGAGAAGAAGGATCTACAGTATATTTGTAAACAATCTTGGAAATCTTTTTACCATTGTAGTATGAATTTTGAAGGTTGGTATAAGTTGCAGTTACGCTTTGCCCACGTTCTAGAAGAACAGAGCCCCATTTAACTTCTGTTTTATTCCCTACATTGGTGGTCCAGTCAGATTTGTCTCCAATATTACCATACAATTCCACCGAAGAAGCGGTAGCACCGTTTTCCAAGTTCTTGACATTTAGATTGTCTAACTGAAGATTTTTCTTGCCATATTGGACTGTGTCTTTCTTAAAAGCTTCATCAACTGCTGCTGCAGTGAGAAGTTTTCCTTCCGTTTTGAGATCAAGTTGAGCATTCGGTTCTAAATCGTAAACCAAGCTCTGAGCAGATGGCTTAGACAAGTAACCATCTTGATCTTTATTCTTTTCAAGTTCTACAAGGGCCGCCTTAATTTTAGCCTGCTCATCTTTATAAGCCTGCAACTTAGCCGGATACTCAGCCAACTCTTTCTTATATTTGGCAAGATCAGCTTCATATTTAGCTAATTTTGCTTCATAGTCAGTTTTAGCCGCGGCATTCCGTTGCTTGATTTCTTCGTTTTCAGCTTGGAGCGCTGCATTTTTAGCTGTGTTTTCTTCAACAGCCTTCTCATAAGCTGCTTTAGCATCAGCATTTGCCTTTTGAACACGAGCTAGTTCTGTCTGATAAGCCGCTAACTTAGTTTGGTAGTCTGTTTCGTTAGCTGCATTCGCTTGTTTGACTGCTGCCAAGTCTTTTTCGTATTGTGCTATTTTAGCCTCATAAGTTGCCTTGGCTGTTTCATT
The DNA here is from genome assembly GCA_963554735.1 of Streptococcus oralis. Lineage (GTDB taxonomy): Bacteria > Bacillota > Bacilli > Lactobacillales > Streptococcaceae > Streptococcus > Streptococcus oralis_CX. Next base: position 22,166 of record CAUVSV010000013.1, on the reverse strand, counting down.
TCGTTGTTTAATAGCTTCATTTTCAGCTTGGATAGCATTGTTTTTAGCTGTGTTTTCTTCAACAGCCTTTTCATAGGCTATTTTTGCATCAGAATTAGCCTTTTGAACACGTGCCAATTCTGTTTGATAAGCTGCTAATTTAGCTTGATAATCAGCATCATTATCCTCTTTAGCTTTCTTAGTAGCTGCAAGGTCTGCTTCATACTGCTTCATCGCTGCTTCATAATTCGCTTTTGCAGTTTCATTACGCTGTTTAATCGCTTCATTTTCAGCTTTAAGCGCTTCGTTTTTAGCTGTATTTTCTTTTACTGCTTTATCATAAGCCTCTTTAGCTTCAGCATTAGCTTTTTGTACTCGAGCTAATTCTGTCTGGTAAGCTGAAAGTTTATTTTGATAATCCTGTTGACTATCTTCATTTGCTTTTTTGACAGTTGCTAAATCTTTTTGATATTGTGCTAGCTTAGCCTCATATTCTGCTTTAGCTGTTGCATTAGCAGTGTTGATTTTTTCAACTTCTTCTTGATGACTTTTTAGATCTTTTTGGTACTTGTCATCCGCTGCTTTGTTTTCAGCATTGATTTTATCTGTTTCAGCCTGATGAGCTGCGACTTCTTTTTTATATGCTTCAGTTGTTGTCTTTACTTCTTCAGCCTGTTTAGCATAGTCGCTTTTAATCTCATCTTGTTTTTGAGCATTCTCTGTAGCAGTTGTGGCTGTTCCTTTGTCTTTTGTTTCATCTTGAACTACCTTAACTCCTGCAGATTTTGCATCAGCAACTGCTTTATCCAAATCAGCTGATGATACTTCTACTGGCAAAGCTGAGTCTTTAGAACCAGCCTTAGCTTGGCTTGCTTTGGCAACTTGGCTCATTTCACCCTGAGCTTCAGGTAGATTTGTGGCTGGGTTCCCTGTAGTAGCTACCTCAACTGTACTTGTACTAGTTGTCTCTGTAACTTCATCAGCAAATACTGCTTTGTCTGCAAAAGCAATCAAAGCAGTTCCTAAAACAGCACCACACAACGTTTTCGCAACTTTGCTTTTACGAAATCCATAGACTTCTTTTTTATTTTTCATTATAATCCTTTTCCTTATCTAAATTTAGTCGTTACTTTTCATATTAGCACTTTACAAAGCAGGATGCAAATATTTACTCTTTTTTTTATTTATAGAAAAATTCCACCTATTTATAAATTAAATTAAAAAGAAGATGGTCACACCATCTTCCTTTAGTTAACTATTTATTTTTCAGTCAAGGCTGCCAATCCTGGAAGAACTTTACCTTCAAGGAGTTCCATTGATGCTCCACCACCAGTAGAGATCCATGAGAACTTGTCTGCACGGCCAAGGTTGATGGCTGCAGCAGCTGAGTCACCACCACCGATGATTGATTTTACGCCAGGTTGTTTCACGATAGCGTCCATAACACCGATTGTACCAGCTTGGAAGTCTGGGTTTTCAAATACACCCATAGGGCCATTCCAGACAACAGTTTTCGCACCAGTCAAAGCTTCATCAAATTTAGCAATAGATTTAGGACCGATATCCAATCCAAGGAAGCCTGGATCCACTGCTTCACCTTCAGTGTCTTTCACTTCAGTGTAGTCAGCAAATGCGTTTGCTTCTTTTGAGTCAACTGGCAAGATCAATTTGCCATTTGCTTTTTCAAGAAGAGCTTTTGCAACATCCAATTTGTCTTCTTCTACAAGTGAGTTACCAATTTCGATACCTTGAGCTTTGTAGAATGTGTAAGTCATCCCACCACCGATAAGCACTTTATCAGCTTTTTCAAGCAAGTTTTCGATGACACCGATCTTGTCAGATACTTTTGAACCACCAAGGATCGCTACGAATGGACGTTCTGGAGCTTCAACTGCTTCTTGGATGTAGGCAATTTCGTTTTCAAGAAGGAAACCAGCAACTGCTTTTTCAACGTTTGCTGAGATACCAACGTTAGATGCGTGTGCACGGTGAGCAGTACCGAATGCATCGTTTACGAAGATACCATCTCCAAGTGAAGCCCAGTATTTACCAAGTTCAGAATCGTTTTTAGATTCTTTCTTGCCGTCAACATCTTCGAAACGAGTGTTTTCAACCAAGAGAACTTGTCCATCTTCAAGAGCGTTAACAGCGGCTTCCAATTCAGCACCACGTGTAACACCTGGGATAAATTTAACTTCTTGTCCCAATTTAGCAGCCAAGTCAGCAGCTACAGGAGCAAGTGATTTACCTTCTTTGTCTGCTTCTTCTTTTACACGTCCAAGGTGAGAGAAGAGGATTGCACGTCCACCTTGTTCAAGGATGTACTTGATAGTTGGAAGAGCTGCAGTGATACGGTTATCATTGGTAATCACGCCATCTTTAACAGGTACGTTGAAGTCAACACGAACGAGAACTTTTTTCCCTTTCAAGTCAACGTCTTTAACAGTCAATTTTGCCATTAGATATGACTCCTTCTTTTTTTATACGTGTTAATTATATCACAAAATCCGCAAAAGAGATAGAAAAACCCTAAACTTTTCTTGTTCATTCTTCTATCTATTAACCTAAAAACCTAGGATTGCAGTGCGGGAAATAGTAATCTTCACATAATTCGGTTGGAATATTTTAGGCGAATTTCTTGATTGATCTGCCTAATTACTTCTACACTATCCTTTTTCTAAGATTTTAATCCTTAATATTCTAAACTCTACAGTCCTTCTTTTTGAATTGCTGGGTTTCTTATTATACAATATAACTAAAATAATTTCTTCAGTTTGTGCTATTTGAGATTAAAAGAAGGGGAATTGCTACCATGAAATTAGAAAGACTAATCTATATTTTACTGTCTCTTTTGAATAAGAAGAGAATAACAGCTAAAGAGATCGCAGAGAGGTTTGAAATATCTACTCGAACTGTATATAGAGACATGGATACACTCAGTTTAGCGGGGATCCCAATCTATTCGGAACGTGGAGATAAGGGAGGTTTCTATATACCGAGCGACTATAAGATAGACAGAAACTTTTTCACTGAGGAAGAGAGACAGTTTATCATTAATATGAGCCAAAATGTTAGTAAAATCGTTGGTCATTCAAGTCTTGACAGTATCGAACACAAGCTGTCTTCTCAAGAAATTACAAGAGCAAACAGTCCTTTTTACTTTGATCTCAGTTCCTGGACTCTTAATACAAATTATTTACTAGAAATTGAGGAAGCGATACAAACTGAACAGATGATTTCTTTTTCTTACTATTCGAAAAAACAAGAGAAAAGTCAGCGAACAGTTATTCCATACAGATTGATCTATAAACTGAATGCTTGGTATGTTATCGGTTACTGCTTAGAAAAATTAGATTTTCGTATTTTTAAATTAACTCGAATTCGTGAACTAGAACTAGTGGAGATAGAAGATAAACCATTCGATTATCCACGTTTATCTCAAGAAAAGTTAGAGCTTTTTTTAAATCCCCCAAAACATAAAGTGGAGGGGCAAAGAGAAGAAATCGAACTAGTTTTTACAAGATTTGCACTTCCAAAAATCTACGATTACTTCACGGAAGAAGAAATCAGAGTCGAGGACGAAATAATAAAAGTTCAGGCATTTAGAGCTTTAACTCCTTCGTTTTTTGATTTACTATTAAGTTTTGGTTATCAAGTAAAGGTCGTATCTCCAAGTCGCTTACAAAATCTACTGGTCAGTACTCTCAAAAAAAATCTTCAGCAATATGACAACCTGTAGTCATATTTCCTTTTGTATACTCTTAAGTGGGCAAAATATTTCGTGATATTCATCATAGCCCAATTATTTTACAGGAGGTTCCAAATGGATACAAAAACACTTGCAGAAAGCTATTTTACGGCAGTAAATGAGGGAGGCTGGGAAGATTTCGTAGCTGAAAACTTTGACTATGGCATGTGCGATAGTATAGAAATTCGACAAGGACGTGATGTTTATTTGCAAGGCGCAGGCCAATTCTATGCTTTGAGCCAGCATCTTGAAGTGAAGCAATTACTTGTTGATGGTCGAGCAGTCTCAGCTTTAAATCGCTACCGTCTACATTCTCCTCAAGGAAAAGAACTAGAGCTGGATGTCGCAGAATTTCTGAAATTTGATGAATTTGATAAATTAGTTGCATCCAATATTTATTTCGACACCTATCGTTTCCAAAAATTTATCCAAGGAATTGAATAACAAAAATCTAGCTTCAAATTTACTCTTCAATTTCAAAACTAAAAACAAGGCCTGACTAATCTACAGTCAAACCTTGTTTTTTATTTTTATGAGAAAATCCAAGATTCGTAAATCTGATTAGTCTTCTCTCTTCTTTCCAGCAAGCAAGCCGTAGCCACTCATTAGTCCGAGGAGTCCCAGCGCTACTAGACTAGCATCTCTTGTCGCTCCCGTATTTGGAAGCTCTTTACTTACTTCTTCAATTTTTGCTGGCGTTGCTGAGAGCGCTTGATCCCTTGTTTGTGAGACTTGCTCTTCTTTCGTTCCTACTTCGACAATTTCTGGAAGAGCTTCCTTGAGAACCTCAGTAGAATGAAGGGTGCGTTTGCCCTGAGCATCAACTTCTACAAAGCGACGAACTTGGCCTTCAACGCCTGCTTGAACTAGCTGGCGTTTGCCTTTGAGAAGGGCTGCATTTGGTCGTTCTTGACGTTCGAAGGAAACTGTTCCCTCTTCAACTTCCAGTTTCGGAGTTTCTAGAACTAAATCTTTCACACCTTCAGCTGGTTGGTTGCTTGATAGAACTTTTGTTCCAACTTCGGTGATTTCTGGGATTGCTTCCTTGACTACCTCAGTCGAACGAAGAGTGCGTCTACCTTGGGTATCTACTGCTACAAAGTGGCGAACTTGACCTTCAACTCCAGCTTGCACAACACGGCGTTGTCCTTTGAGAAATTCGGAGTTTGGTCGCTCCTGACGTTCATAGGCTGTTGTTTCAGTTTCAATAACTAGTTCAGGGAGGGCCTCAACCGTCGGGGCCACTTCATTTGGATCCATGCTACCAACATGATGGCTTTCTTCTGCAGGAGCTAGTTTCTTATTCAGCTTTTCTTTCATTTCTGAAAAAGCTTGTGGAGTTGGCATCTCTGAAGCTAATAAAGTTTCTGCTTGTTCAATCAACTCAGCTTTAGGATCTTTTTCACGGACAGATTCGAGCAAACCTTCCAATTCTTCTCTAGCTGTCTGATAACGTTGATTTCCATCCAAGTCCGCTCCAGCTTGTTTCAATTCATTCAAGGCTTTATTGACTTCTTCTTGACTGGCATCATGGTTTTCTGCTACAGCTTTCGCTACATTGAGCTTCTCTACTAGTGCTGCTTGTTTGTCCTCGCTTGAGAAGGTGTAGGCAAGGGTTGACTGACGGCCTTGGGCAGCAGTAATTTCTTGTTTGAGGTACTCGTCGTTGACAGCTGCTTTTGGAGAAACCAAGACATCGAACTCAGCTGTGTGTCCCTTGTAATGCAAGGTCAAGGTTTGTCGTCCAGTCTTTTGAGCATCGTAGCCTGTAATTTCAACACCTTGATCTGTAAAGGCATGGCTTTCTTCTGTCTCATCATCATAGAGAACGCCGAAGCGACCTTCTGCAAGATCCAGTTGATCTCCTACTAGATAGTCTGTTTTCGGTTTCTGAGTAATGTACAAGCCTGCTACTTCTTTCGGCTTCCCTTCATCTTGACCAGTCACTTGTACTTTTAAGTCACCAGTAACCGAAAGTCCAAGGTAGCTGACTGTGAGCTTTTGTTCCCCTTTTTGATGAGCGTCGTATCCAGAAACAGTCACACCTGAGTGAGTAAGGTTAATCAGCTCATCGGCTTGTCCCCCTTCGTACTGAACACGGAGGGTTCCGCCTCTGAGGTCAAGTTTTTCTCCCTCTTTGTAAACTATCTTCTTAGGTCCTTTTTCAAGGCTAACTGCAGCAATTTTTCTCTCATCCTGCGGAATCGCTACAGCCAAGGTGTTACTGATTTCTTTGCCAGGTAGTTGGGTACGATAGTAGAGGAGAGTTGGTTGCTTGTCAAAGCCCAATGGTGCTGTTGCCAAGTCGCCTCCAGTTTCAGACTTCAAGGTTGCAATTGGTGTTTGTGAATCTGCCTTGTCGTAAACGGTGATAGTTGCACCCGCTGGAACATCAGAGAAACCAAGTTGAACTTGGTGGTTTCCAAGTGAACGGGCAGCTACCTTAGCCATTGGAATATTTTGACTTTCTGTGTCCAAGGTTTCGTACATCTTCCAGTTGTAGATACGAATGGCCTTCCAAGGTGTCCCATTATCTGAAGTGATAACTTTTAGGCGCCAGTCTTGGGCAGTGATTGGTTTGTCAAGAGTGATATCTGTCACGTGTGCTTTGTTGCCACGGACTTCCTTAGCTAGTTTCCACTCACCATCTGTATCCTTGTAGTAAAGATCAAAGTCCTTGGTGTTCATCAAACCATCGTTGACAGACTCACCACCAGCTCCCGCATGATCCATGACCCATCTAACAACGGTACGTGACTTGGTCAAACGAATATCCACACTACCGCTCAACTGAGCTGAAGACCACTTGTCTGACAGACTTGTAATCGTACCATTCAACATGCCTTCGATGCCTTCCCCGCCTTCAGTATTTGGGAAAGTGCTACCAATAACCGTTGCCCCTGGAACAATATTTTCAGCCAAAGGTCTTGGGAGAGTTGTATCCTGAACAGTCATGCCCCAGTTGAATGACGCAGTTGCAGCCTCAGAACGGAGTCCATTTTTACCAACTGCAACGACTTTCAATTCCTGAGTCGTACCAGTCGCATTAGCAGAACGGCTAACTTTTGGCAAGTAGATGGTTGAAGCAGATGAACCCGTCAACAAACGCCAGTTGTCACCGTCTTTTTCATAGACTTCATAGAAATCTGCATCTTGGTTACCCGTAAATTGAACAACTGCTTCAGCTTCTTGAGCATTCTTAAGAGATTGTTTCACTACTGAGAGACCTGTAGGTGCTTGTGGCGCTTGGTGATTGTCCGAGATAGTTAATTGTCCTAGGTTGAACTGGTAATCTTTTACAGAACCTTCATGCTCGAAGAAGAGTTTGACTGCATAGATGGTTTTTCCAGCTAGTGAGCTAAGGTCAAATTCTTCATTCTTCCAGTCATCAGATAAAGTCAGTTCTTTCCATGCAGCTGCATCCTCAAATTTGTAGTCTGGAGTTGTAGAGAAGGCCATATAAACTTTAGAGCCTTTTCCTCCCTTATGGGCAACACGAAGTTTGGTGTTTTCAGTTACTTCTAGTTTGGTAGAATACAAATTCACATCCTGGTCTGTCTTACCAGCTACATCACCAGAGAATTTAAGAGAGTTCCCACCATTATAGGCATCTGTAAAATCATATTCTGCACGAAGTTTTTCACCTGTCGAAGTCTGCCACCAGCGCCATGTTGGCAAAACACCTGAAACAGAACGGTAGTTCCACTCAGAATCCTTAGAAACTTTACCCTCAACAAACCATTTTCTACCATGACCTGTATTAAAAGAGGTGGTGAAGGTACGTCCTACTGCTGGTGTACGGTCAGCAACTAAATTGGCAATTCCATACCACTCTTTGTCAGCTGGTTTTTGAGCCGTTGGATCTCCTTGGTAACCTGTAAAGAAGATGTCTTCGTTCTTGTGGTAGTCTTCGCCTGTTTTTCCTAGACTGGTAATCGTATCTGGTGCAAAAAGTCCAAGTGACAAACGCAACTTGCCTTTTTCATCTAAGAGGGCATCCCATTTGACTTTGGTCTTATAAGAGCCACCTTGTTGCAATTCCAAGCCTGCAAAGACATCATATTGACTACGCTCTAGCCATTTGGCCATCTCTACGGAGTGGTCATTCTTTTCCTTGTTCCAGTTGAAATTGGCAAAGAATTGATCCGCAGGGACCTTGTCTCCTTCTTTTTGCATGAACTGGTAGTTGTAATCACCTAGACCATCTTCGTGGTAACGACCGTATTTGTAGGTCATGGCATCGTACCAAGCATACTTGATTGGGTGGTTGACCTTAGCTGCATATTCTTTTGTATAGAGCATGAATTGGCGCATTTTTTCACCAAGAGGTGCTACCAATTCCCCCGTTGTTTCCTGATTAATGAAGTAACCATCAAAGCCATAGTACTTAGCAAGATCGACAAGCTTTCGTGCGATAGGGAAGGTGCCATCTGCATCTTGTTTCAAGGCAGCTGCAAATTTCTCTTGGTCGGCAATGCTGTTAGACCAGTTGAAAAAGAGTGTTCCATAAACGGGAACTCCGTTGCGGTGCCCGGCATCAATGACATCTGGAGTTGGAACTAGACCTTCCCAGAAGACCATTGAATCCAAGTATTGCCAGTAATCAAAAGCGTAGGCCTTGAATTCTTCTCCACCTACAGAAGCGTGGTCTTTGGCCTTTGAGTTGGTATTTGCTAGCGCCTGAACCTTGGCTCTTCTGCTTGCTTTTTCATTGACCAACTGCCCTCTGTGGCGCTTGGCGAGTTCAACTGAGGAACGGTTAATAGGATCATCCTCACGCGCACCCGGTTCCCATTTCAACAAATCCTCCCATGTATCAAATTTGATTTCTTTTGGTCGGAGACTCTTTTCTTCATTTTTAGGAACGTCTGCTAGAGTCGGTTTGTCGGCTTTCTTCTCAGTCACTTGAGGAGCTTCCGCTGGTTTGACTTCTTCTTTTTCAGTTGGTTGAGCAGGTTTTTCAGTTTTATCTGTCAGAGCTGGCTTCGCTTCTTCTTTTTCATTAACCAGATCCGTTATTGCTGGAGTGTTTTCTGAAATTGGTTGCTCAGCTACTTTGTTCTCTGTTTCCTCTAATTGTTTTTCAAGGGCTGCAGTATCTGGATTAGCTGTTTCACTAGCGCTTGTAGCTTGGGCGCTCGTATTTGCAGCTGTTTCAGGGACTGCGACTTGTTCGGCAAGAGCTGGGCTCGCAAATAGAGCTGAACCAATCATCAAGGAACAAGCCCCGATTGACAGCTTACGAATACTGTAACGGCAACGTTTTTCAAAAAATAGATTTTTCATCTTATCCTCCTAATAAAATATAAAGTAAGCGCTTTACTTTTTGATAAAAAGTAACTGTTCTCAGTGCACACCACCAGAACAGGATCATCTTCATTTTATCCTATATGAAAGCGATGTCAATCTATTTAACATAAAAACTATAACTAGGATAATAATCAGTAAAATTTGGACACAATCCTATAAATCATCTATCTTAAAGGGAATCTATCTCTCATTTTAAAAGAAAGTTCTTGTTTCTTATGAAAATTTCAGCTAAACACTTGTGAGATTTACTTTTATCCTTTAAAATAGAATAGGAGGAATTCCGTTATTATTTTTCGGAGGAAAAAGAAATGTCCATTAATTGGCAGGAAATTTTATTTCACTTTTTAGGAGGTCTAGGACTGTTTTTATACAGTATCAAGACCATGGGAGACGGTTTGCAACAAGCTGCTGGAGATCGCCTTCGTTTTTACATTGACAAGTACACTAGCAATCCCTTTTTAGGTGTTCTAGTCGGGATTGTCGTGACTGCCCTGATTCAGTCAAGTACAGGGGTTACAGTTATCACGGTTGGGCTAGTCAGCGCTAGTCTTCTAACCCTTAGACAGGCTATCGGAATTATCATGGGAGCTAACATCGGAACCACCGTTACTTCCTTTATCATCGGTTTCAAGCTTGGTGAGTATGCTTTGCCCTTGATTTTCCTTGGAACCATGTTCCTCTTCTTTACAAAAAACAGAACAGCAAACAATATCGGTCGCATCCTGTTTGGTGTTGGGGGAATCTTCTACGCCCTTAACCTCATCAGTGCCGGTATGAGCCCACTTAAAGATTTACCACAATTCAAGGAGTATATGGTCACTTTGGGACAAAACCCCATTTTAGGAGTGGTGGCCGGTGCAGTGATTACCGTCCTCATCCAGGCTTCCTCGGCTACAATCGGGATTTTGCAAGGCCTCTATGCAGGTGGGTTCCTTGATCTTAAAGGTTCACTACCAGTTCTTTTCGGAGATAATATCGGGACAACCCTAACAGTTATCATCGCAGCAGCTGGAGCCAATGTCTCAGCGAAACGCGTTGCAGCAACCCACGTTACCTTTAACGTTTTAGGAACTATTCTTTGCTTAATCTTATTAGGCCCCTTTACTGCTATGATCGAGTACTTCCAGGCACTCCTTCATCTCTCACCTGAGATGACCATCGCCTTCTCTCACGGTGCCTTTAACGTAAGTAACACCATTGTACAATTTCCATTCATCGGAGCCTTGGCCTACTTTGTAACCAAGCTCATCCCTGGTGAAGACGAGGTTGTCAAGTACGAGCCCCTCTATCTCGACGAGCAACTTATCCAGCAATCTCCTTCTATCGCTCTAGGAAATGCTAAAAAAGAACTTTTGCACTTGGGGAACTATGCAGCCAAAGCTTTTGACCTTTCTTATACCTATATCATCGGTTTGGATGAAAAGGTAGCTGAAAAAGGACACAAGACAGAGGAAGCCATCAATACCATCGATGAAAAACTCACTCGTTACCTCATCAGACTCTCAAGCGAATCCTTGAGTCAAAAGGAAAGTGAAGTCTTGACTAACATCCTTGATTCATCTCGTGATTTGGAACGGATTGGGGACCACGCAGAAGGCTTGCTCAACCTAACAGACTACCTCCAACGTAAGAATGTTCAATTTTCTGATGCTGCTTTAGAGGAATTAGCTGAGATTTATCAAGCAACAACTGCATTTATCAAGGATGCCCTTGATAGTGTGGAAAACAATGATATTGAAAAAGCTCAGAGTCTGATTGAACGTCATAAAGAAATCAACAATATGGAACGCGTTCTCAGAAAGACCCACATCAAACGCCTTAACAAGGGTGAGTGTTCTACACAAGCTGGAGTCAACTTTATCGACATCATTTCCCACTACACTCGTGTGTCTGACCATGCTATGAACCTAGCCGAAAAGGTCATTGCTGAACAAATCTAATAACCTAAAAGCTATCCTGAATGGGATGGCTTTTTTCGTCTCCTAATTAAGAATTTCTTTTGAAACATATAAAAAATACTTTGATTCACAATGGAATCAAAGCATTTTAAAGAGTTCTCCAAACATGATAGCAGAAACTGCAGTGCCCCTATACTTGGCTTCTTCTCTTTTGATAAAGCGCGCCAAGTTGATCAACTCAGGTGCTGGGTGTTTGGGATTGATGAGCAATTCACGGGTGACCAGTCCTGAAAGTCGGACTGCTAGTAATTGCTCATTTGTAGTGGGTAGTTTTTTAGCAGTCTCTAGGAGAGCAGCAACTAAATCTTCACTCAAGCCCTGACGAGCATGGTTGTAGAGATCTCTTATAAGGCTTTCTAGGTTTGGTTCTGCCATCCCGACCACCTCCCTTATGCTTAATAATGTTTAATCAAATCAACCGTTGAACGATCCAATTTTTTCACCAAGGCTTGCAAGAAAGCTTGAGCTTCTAGGAAGTCATCCATCGCGTAGAGAGTTTGGTGAGAGTGGATATAACGAGCGCAGACACCGATGGTTGTTGATGGGACACCACCATTTTTCAGATGAGCTGCTCCAGCGTCTGTTCCACCTTTTCCACAGTAGTATTGGTACTTGATACCTGCTTCTTCAGCCGTTGTCAAAAGGAAATCCTTCATACCTGGGAGGAGCAAGTGACCTGGATCGTAGAAGCGAATCAAAGTTCCGTCCCCAATTTTGCCTTGACCACCATAAACATCACCAGCAGGTGAACAGTCAACAGCTAGGAAAACTTCTGGATCAAACTTAGTTGTAGAAGTATGAGCGCCACGAAGACCAACTTCTTCTTGGACGTTCGAGCCAAGGTAGAGTTCATTTCCGAGTTTTTGACCTGACAAAGCTTCTGCTAGCTCACTAACCATAAGAACACCGTAGCGGTTGTCCCAAGCTTTTGAAATGATATTTTTTTCATTGGCTGTTAAGATCGCTGAGCTATCTGGCACGATGGTATCACCAGGACGGATACCAAAGCTTTCTGCTTCAGCCTTATTTGCAAACCCACCATCAAAAATGATATCTGAAATAGCTGGCATGGTTGGTCCACCTGTTCCACGAGTCAAATGTGGAGGAACAGAACCTGAGATCACAGGAATTTCACGACCATCACAAGTAAAGAGTTTAAAGCGTTGGCTGCTGACCACCATAGGATTCCAGCCACCGATTTCAACCACACGGAAGGTTCCGTCTGGCTTAATCTCACTAACCATAAAACCAACTTCGTCCATGTGAGAAGCGACCAAGACGCGTGGTGCATCCGTAGCTTCTGAATGCTTGATACCGAAAATACCACCCAAGCCATCTGTCACTACTTCATCCACATGCGGTGTCAACTTTTCACGAAGATAAGTCCGGACAGGCGCTTCATGGCCTGAGATCGCAGCAAGCTCTGTTACTTCTTTGATTTTTGAAAATAATGTTGTCATATCAGTTCCTTCTTTCTGTCCTCCATTTTACCACTTTTTATAGGAGAAGGATAGTGGAAAATTGGATTAGTTTTTACTCAGTTTTCCAATAAAAGAGAGTGTCAGATATTATTTCAGGAATTTTTCTTTCTTTTTACATTAAATTGTCAGAAAATTTATTGACAGATTAAAAAAATCGTGTTACATTATCTCCAAGGGTATTTTTATACCAAATCTACATGAAAGGACGGGGCATGAAACTCTCTCACATTTTAACAGGCTTACTTCTACTCCTGGTCTTTCTCTCCATTAGTATTGGAACCAGTGATTTTTCTTGGGAAAAGCTCTTTACTTTTGACCAGCAAACCTGGCTTCTCTTTCAAGAGTCGCGTCTTCCAAGAACCATTAGCATTCTCCTTGCAGCCTCCAGTATGAGCATGGCAGGACTCCTCATGCAGACCATCACCCAAAATCAGTTTGCTGCTCCGAGTACAGTCGGAACGACAGAAGCTGCTAAACTGGGAATGGTGTTAAGCCTCTTTGTCTTTCCGTCTGCGAGTCTGACCCAAAAGATGCTCTTTGCTTTTGGCTCATCCATCTTATTTACCCTCTTCTTCCTAGCCTTTATGACTATTTTTTCTATAAAGGAAAGGTGGATGTTGCCCTTGATCGGGATCATCTATAGTGGGATTATCGGTTCTGTCACAGAAGTTATCGCCTATCGTTTCAATCTGGTTCAGAGTATGACTGCTTGGACCCAGGGCTCCTTCTCCATGATTCAGACCCATCAGTATGAGTGGCTCTTCTTAGGCCTCATCATCCTGATAGCCGTTTGGAAATTATCCCAAACCTTCACCATCATGAATCTGGGCAAGGAAACCAGTGAAAGTTTGGGGATTTCTTACTCTCTACTTGAAAAACTGGCCCTTTTTCTAGTGGCACTAACGACAAGTGTCACCATGATTACCGTGGGTGCCTTGCCATTTCTCGGGGTCATCGTTCCCAATCTTGTCCGCAAGCGCTATGGAGATAATCTGAGTCAAACCAAACTCATGGTTGCTCTGGTCGGTGCCAATCTGGTTTTGGCCTGCGACATCCTCTCTCGAGTCTTGATTCGGCCCTATGAGCTGTCTGTCAGTCTCATTCTAGGAATCATCGGTAGCCTCGTCTTTATCCTACTTCTCTGGAGAGGAGGACAAAAGGATGCAGTTTAAAAGCAAACATACCAAACTCTTCAGCCTTCTCATTATCCTGGCCATCGGAGCTTGTCTCCTCTACTTTTGGCCTATCACTAACCTGTCTGTCTTTGCCTGGAAGCTGCGTTCCCAAAAAATCATCGTTTATCTCTTGGTAGCCATCGCGACAGGGATTTCGACCATTAGTTTTCAAACCCTGACGGAAAATCGCTTTCTGACGCCAAGTATTTTGGGAATCGAATCCTTCTATGTCCTGCTACAGACCCTGCTACTGATATTTGAAAGCAAATTTCTACAGCTTGGAAAGTCTCCTATCTTAGAATTTCTAGTCTTGCTTCTGCTTCAATCCCTCTTTTTTCTCGCCTTACAAGGCTACTTGAAGACGCTGATGAAACAAAATTTGGTTTTCATTCTGCTAATCTGTCTAGCGCTCGGAAGTCTCTTTCGAAATATCAGTACCTTCCTCCAAGTCCTGATGGATCCAAATGAATACGATAAACTGCAGAACAGTCTCTTTGCCTCCTTTCAGCATCTCAACACTTCCATCCTAGCCATCAGTTCTCTGATCATCCTCGCCTTGACAATCTTTTTCTTTCGAAAAGCAGTCGTTCTGGATGTCTTGCACCTGCAAAGAGAAACGGCTCAGATACTGGGACTCGATGTTGAAAAAGAACAGAAAGAGCTCCTCTGGGGCATCGTGCTCTTGACCTCAACAGCGACTGCCTTGGTAGGGCCTATGACCTTCTTCGGCTTTATGCTGGCCAATCTCACTTACCTGATTGTCAAAGATTATCGGCACAAGTTGCTCTTTATCCTAGCCATTCTGATTGGATTTGTTAGTTTGACCTTGGGGCAAGCCCTTATCGAACGAGTCTTTGCTCTGGAAATTCGCATCAGCATGATCATCGAGAGTGTGGGTGGTCTCTTATTCTTTATTTTACTTTACAGGAGGGCGCGTCGGTGAAACTGGAAAACATTGACAAATCCATTCAAAAACAGGATATTTTGCAAGACATTTCGCTTGAAGTCAGTCCTCAGAAACTGACAGCCTTTATTGGTCCAAATGGTGCTGGAAAATCAACTCTTCTCTCCATCATGAGCAGACTGACCAAGAAGGATCAGGGAATTCTCAGTATCAAAGGGCGTGAAATCGAGAGTTGGAATTCGCAAGAACTGGCCAAAGAACTCACCATCCTAAAGCAGAAGATCAATTACCAAGCCAAATTGACTGTAGAAGAATTGGTCAGCTTTGGACGTTTTCCCTACAGCCGTGGTCGACTGAGGGCAGAAGACTGGGGAAAAATCCGAGAAACTCTGGACTATCTGGAACTGACAAACTTAAAAGACCGCTACATCGATAGTCTGTCTGGCGGACAGCTCCAACGTGTCTTTATCGCCATGGTACTAGCCCAGGATACAGACTTTATCTTGCTGGACGAACCACTAAATAATCTCGATATCAAGCAAAGTGTCAGCATGATGCAGATCCTTCGGCGACTGGTGGAGGAACTTGGCAAAACCATTATCATCGTCCTCCACGATATCAACATGGCTAGCCAGTATGCGGATGAAATTGTTGCCTTTAAAGACGGTCAAGTCTTTTGCAAGGGAACGACTGCTCAAATCATGCAGGCTGACCTGCTCAGTCAACTTTATGAGATTCCCATCACACTGGCTGATATCAATGGCAAAAAGATCTGTATCTATAGCTAGCTATTCTGAACTCATGTTAGAGAACCCTCTGTCTCTTAGCTAACAAACCTATTTAAGAGACCCCCTACATCGTTACTATATTTTAAAAAGGAGAAATCATGAAAACATCCCTTAAACTTTATCTCACTGCCCTAGCGGCTAGCTTCTTGCTCTTACTTGGTGCATGTAGTACAAATACAAATTCAAGCAATAGCCAGACAGAGACAAGTAGCTCTGCTCCAACAGAGATAACCATTAAAAGTTCACTAGATGAGGTCAAACTTTCAAAGGTTCCTGAAAAGATTGTGACCTTTGACCTCGGTGCTGCGGATACTATTCGCGCTTTAGGTTTTGAAAAGAATATCGTCGGAATGCCTACAAAAACTGTTCCGACTTACCTAAAAGATCTTACAGGAAATGTCAACAATGTGGGTTCCATGGTTGAGCCAGACCTAGAAGCCATTGCTGCTCTTGAGCCGGATTTGATTATCGCTTCTCCACGTACCCAAAAATTCGTAGACAAGTTCAAAGAAATTGCTCCAACCGTTCTCTTCCAAGCAAGTAAGGACGACTACTGGACTTCTACCAAGACCAACATCGAATCCCTTGCAAGCGCCTTTGGTGAAACAGGCACTCAGAAAGCCAAGCAAGAATTGGCTAACCTAGATAAGAGCATCCAAGAAGTCGCTACTAAAAACGAAAGTTCTGACAAAAAAGCCCTTGCTATCCTCCTCAATGAAGGAAAAATGGCTGCCTTTGGTGCCCAATCTCGTTTCTCTTTCTTGTACCAAACCTTGAAATTCAAGCCAACAGACACTCAATTTGAAGACTCTCGCCACGGACAGGAAGTCAGCTTTGAAAGTGTCAAAGAAATCAATCCTGACATCCTCTTTGTCATCAACCGTACCCTTGCCATCGGTGGGGACAACTCTAGCAACGACGGCGTCCTAGAAAATGCCCTCATCGCTGAAACTCCTGCTGCTAAAAATGGTAAAATTATCCAACTAACACCAGACCTCTGGTATCTAAGCGGTGGCGGACTTGAATCAACTAAACTCATGATTGAAGACGCTCAAAAAGCTTTGAAATAAGCAAGAAAACCCAACATCACCTGATGTTGGGTTTATTTTTCTTCTTGATTTCGTCTGAGGGAAAAGTGGTCTGGGACGGGATCTTTTCCTATTGGCGACCAAGGATGGCATCGGAAAATTCGAGCCAGGCCCATCAAAACACCCTTGAAGCCATGTTTTTCAATAGCCTGAATCATGTAGTTGGAACAAGTAGGTTCGAAGCGACATGAGGGCGGAAAGGCTGGCGAGATAAAGCGTTGGTAAAAGCGTACTGGCGCTATTAAAATTCGTTTCATTATTTCTTGGTTACAGCCATGGTGTGTAGTTGGCTGATTTCTTTTTTATTGAGGCGACGAGCTTCACCTGGACGGAGACCTATCAAGTCTAGATGTCCAAAACGTGTCCGAGATAACTTATCTACTTGGAGACCAACAGCTTCAAACATCTTTTTAACCTGGTGGTTACGCCCTTCATGGATGGTCAACTGCACTACAGAGCGATTTTTAACTGGATCCACTTTGAGAATTTCATAAACAGCTGGCTTGGTTTTCTTGCCATCAATCTCAAGACCACGGGTCAAGGGGCGGAGATTATCCTTATTGGCCACACCTTTAACACGCGCAACATAGACCTTGTCAATCTCATTACGGGGGTGAATCATCTCATCCGTAAAATCACCATCATTGGTTAAAATCAAGACACCTGATGTATCCCAGTCCAAACGTCCCACTGGGTAAATGCGTTCTTTTACATTGGGCAAGAGGTCGACAACAGTCTTGCGGCCCTTGTCATCTGTCACACTGGAAATCACTCCACGTGGTTTATTAAGCAGATAGTAGACCTTTTCTTCGTTGTAGATAGGTTGACCTTCAACTTCGACCTTATCACCAGCCTTGATGGTGGTTGCTAGTTCACGCACCACTTGGCCGTTGACGGTCACCAAGCCTTGCTTGATCAACTCTTCTGCTTTTCTCCTACTGGCCACACCTGCGTGGGCAATATATTTATTGATTCTCATCTTCTTCTATCCTTTCACCAAATAATTGGCTTTCTTGGGCTTGAATCTCAAGCTCATCAATCACTGGCAGTTCTTCCAAATGGTTAATCCCCATGTAATCTAGGAAATAATCCGTAGTCACATAGAGATTGGGGCGGCCCAACACTTCTTTTTTCCCATCTTCTCGTATCAAGTCAAAGGCCTGCAACTTTGCCAAGGCCCCACTCGAGTTAACCCCACGGATAGCATCAATTTCTATCCGCGTGATAGGCTGCTTGTAGGCAATGATGGACAAAGTTTCAAGAGCAGCCCGAGACAAACTTTGGTTGATGGGTGCCTTGGAGTATTCCTTCAAAATCGCTGCAAATTGAGGCTTGGTGACCAATCTGTATGCACCACCTGTCTCGATTAGGGACAAGCTCGAATCTTGGTCTTTTTCATACTTCTGGGCTAATTTTTCTAAACTCTGTTGGATGCCTGTCGGTGGCAGAGAGAGGAGTTCAGCCAACTGACGGACTCGAATCCCATCTTCACCTGCTACAAACAAGAGCGCTTCTATTTCTGCTAAAGTACTCATCTTTCCTCTCTATCAAGTCTAGCTTTGTGCCTCTTGACTTTCTTCCTTCTTTTCCATGAGATAGATATCTCCGAAACTCTCCTCTTGCACGAGGATCAGTTCCTGGGTTTTGATTAACTCTAGGGTTGCCAAAAAGAGGGTAATGACCTCTTGGATATTCTGGGCTTCCTTGAACAAATCCTGCAAACGTAACTGATCCCGTCCAGCCAAGGACTCTTTTACGATGACCATCATATCCTCAATCTTATACTCATCCCGCAGGATGGTCGTGTGGTTCTGAGCGAACTCCTCTTTTTTCTTGGCTAGGATATTTGAAAAAGCCAAAAAGAGGTCAATGGTCGTCCTGTCATGCACAAGCTCCGCATCTTCGTAGATCAACTCTGTCGGCGCTTTGGAATAGTACTGGGCCCGATCTTGGTGCTTAGCCTCCAAGTGCTCACCCAAGAGTTTGAATTTGCGGTATTCTTCGATTTGAGAAAGAAGATCCTGCTCCAAGTCATCTTCCAAATCTGTCACTTCTGCTACCTTTGGAAGAAGCTTGCGACTCTTAATCAGCATGAGCTGACTGGCCATGACCATATACTCGCCCGTCACTTCCAGACGCATGGCCTGCAGGGTTGAGACATAGGCTAGGTACTGTTCGATGACTTCTGTAATAGGCACATCGTAGATATCCATCTGGTACTTAGAAACCAAGTGCAAGAGCAGGTCCAGGGGCCCTTCAAAATCTTTTAATTTAATATCCATTATCTATATTTTTCTAAGGTCAGAACTGTTTTTAATCCTAATTTTTTTGCTATTTCGTACAAATCGACCTTGTTTTCTATTTGTCTTAGAATGAACTGTTCCCGCAAGGCTTGGGCTGATAAGGTTGGGAATCCTTTCTCCTTAACAAAGGACTCCAGCTGACGAAAGGCCCACTGACGAGAATAGGCTTTCCCTCCTCTTTCAAAAAGATAGGTCTGCCCCATCAAGGGTTCCAATTCTGAAAGCAAGGTCGTGGGAATAGTGACAATCCTCTGTTGGGAAGCCTTGTTGATTCGCAACACCTGAAAATTCAGATTGATATCCGCAACCTTGAGAGCTAAAATCTCACTTGGCAAGAGCCCTATTTCCAAGATAAGAAGCGCCAGCAAGCGTCCTTCTGGATAGTCACTTTCCTGCCAAAAAGACTCCAAGTCTAACAGTGCTGGCTTTTCGGTCTTCTTTTCAGCTTGTTTGGCTAATTCCAAGCGGTAAAAACTGTCCAGCTCTCCTCTTTGATAGAGAAAGTAGAGAAATTGGTTACAGGCCGAAAGTTTTCGCTTCTGGGCGCTGATTTTTAGATTGGCTAGCTGGGCTTGGTAAATCTTAAGACTGGTCTCAGAAATCCGTTCACCCACAATGTCTAAAAATTGCTCCAGATCATACTTATAGGACTGCTTGGAATTGGCAGACAAGCCCTGTTTTTCCTCTAAAAAGGCTGAAATCCTATCTCTCATTTGCATCGAATCTCATATTCCTTACTAAAGTCATGCAAGAGGGCATTGACGGCCTTGAGGATGGACTTGCGCGTGATGATTCCTTGGAAAATTCCTTCATCATCTACCACTGGCAAGAAGGGTTCATCCACCAGTTTATGGAGGACTTCAGTGATGTTATAGTCTGGAGCGACGACTGCCACATCTGTCTTGGTCATATTGACGATGTCTGTCGTTGCCATCTGCTCATCCGTCAAACCTTGCTCCATTTGATAAGCCAAAATGTCTCTCAGCCCAATGGTTCCAACAAAGCGTTTGTCAAAGGTCACAACAGGGATACGCGTATAGGTGATTTGACTCAATACCAAAATTGCATGGTCAGCGTTATGGGTATCAATCAAGGCTGCTAGATTCTCAGCAGGGGTAAGAAAAGTCTCTTCCTGCTCCAATAAAAATGCTTCAAATTCCTTGGCAATCATCGAGCAAACTCCTTGGACAAGCCTGGATAAACCTCATGGTCACGTGTCAAAAACTCTACTTTGAAATAGCTGTTATCAATCTCCACACGTGCATAGAGGCATTCTCTAATAGTTCCTCGTGGTTGGCTGATGGAGCCTGGATTTAGAAAAAGAGTCTTTCCTTCCATCCAAGCACTTGGCACATGCAAGTGACCATAGAGACAGATATCGGCATCTTCTTCCTGAGCCCAGTAGTCCAACTTTTGAAAGTTGAAATTGATATCAAACAAGTGTCCATGGGTCTGGATGATTTTGGTCGGACCAAGTTGAGTCACCAAACGTTCTGGATAACCAGCATAAAAGTCCATGTTGCCTTTGACGACATGGATGCCCTCCCAGAGCGGAGAGTCTGGACGGAGTTCAGAGTCACCATCGTGAAAAATGGCATCAACTTTCCCCAGATAGCGGTCACGGATTTCTTCCACAATCAAGCTATCGCCATGAGAGTCACTCATTACAATGATGGTTTGCTTTGCCATGATGGAAATACCTCCAAAAGTTTCTTAACGGCTAAGGCACGGTGGGATTGGCTATTTTTTTCTTCAAGGGTTAATTCAGCTGAGGATTTGCCTGTCTCTCCTACCAGGAAGAGAGGGTCATAGCCAAAGCCATTTTCACCCTTAGGTTCAAAATTAATGTAGCCTGGCCAGTCAGCTTCAACAACCAAGCTTTCCTTGTTTGGACTAGCTACGACTAGGGTTGTGTGGAATTGAGCCGAACGGTCCTTGAGATCAAAGACCATGGCCAATTCGTGCAAGAGCTTGGCATTGTTTTCACGGTCAGTTGCTCCCACACCTGCAAAACGGGCTGACCAGACTCCTGGCAAACCGCCGAGGACATCGACTTTGAGACCTGAATCATCTGCTAAAACCATCTTGCCTGTTAATTGGGAAATAGTTTCTGCCTTGAGGCGGGCATTTTCTTCAAAGGTCATGCCAGTTTCAGCTACTTCAGGCAGTTCTGGATAGTCATTGAGATTTTCCACATCGTAGCCTAGTTTGTCAAAGATAGCACGAAATTCCTTGGTCTTGCCCTCATTACGAGTCGCAATGAGCAAAGTTTCTCTAACCTTACTAGTTTTAAAGAAGTCTTGAACATCGATCCCTTCTTTAGGCAATTCTACATGCAGGAGTTGCCCATTTTCAACCAAGAGTAGGGCTCCCTGACGTTGGATGACTTCCAAGTTACGTCCTGCTTCCGCATTTAAAATCTCAACGATAAAGGAGAGCAAACGAAAGTTAGAAGACCAGCGCATCACCGTTATCGTAATCGGAAAGCCATTTTCTTCGTCACGAAAAATCCGCACTAAATCCATAAAATCAAGCTCGAGAGGATCTTTGATAAGGCTATAGATGCCTCCATAGACATCCCAGACACCGACATACCAGTCCTGGTCATCCTTGTATTCATAAATTTTGTTTGTCATAAAGTTACATGCTCCACATGAATCTCTTTTTCCAGCCATTCTGCTCCAATTTGGGCAAAACTTTGGCTATTGGCTGTTGTGTAAAAACGATGTTGAAGAGGTCCCGCATCTCGGCTACGATTGATTTCAAAATAGTTAAGCAAAACCGAGATATCCCGTACACACTCTGCCCCACTATCAATGAGTTGAACCTTTGGTCCCATGACATTTTGGATGATAGGGCGAAGGAGTGGGTAATGGGTACAACCCAGAATCAGGCTATCCACCTTTCCGACCAAGGGACGTAGGGTTTCATAAACTACTTTCTTGGTTACACTGGTTGATAAGGCACCAGACTCGACCAAGGGGGCAAACTTGGGACAGGCCAAACTTTCCACCTGTAAGTCTGGATCCAAATCATGGATTTTCTGACGGTAGATGTCTGATTGTACCGTCATGGGAGTTCCAATCACCCCAATTTTCCCACCTTGACTGGACTTGATGGCTGCCGAAGCTCCTGGCAAAATCACACCTAGGACGGGAATATCTAGTTTCGCCTTGATTTCTTCCCAGACGACCGCAGTCGCAGTATTACAAGCAATGACAATCATTTTGACATCCTTGGTCAAGAGAAAGTTGACCAATTGCCAAGTATATTCACGGATTTGCTCAGCAGGACGGGGACCATAGGGCGCCCTTGCTGAATCTCCAATATAGACGATTTCTTCATGGGGAAGCTGGCGCATGAGCTCACTAACAACAGTCAAGCCCCCGACACCCGAATCCAAAAAACCAATTGGTCGATTATCCATACAGT
>CAUVSV010000012.1:0-46392 GCA_963554735.1 Streptococcus oralis | reverse complement strand
GTGATGAAAATGCTAATAACACAAAACTAAGTCTTATTCATTTCCATTCAAAACACCCCCTCCTGTTCAGATTGAAAAACAAGAGGGGGTACATTATGACAATCGAAAGTTTTGGACGAGAGGGTATCATATAAGTCCCGTTGGCCTAAATGAAAAGATAGTTTCTAAATATATAGGCGATTGGGAAAAAATGACCTTGTCTTTGATAAGTTAAGTGTTAAACCGTTCTCAGATGGTAGTTTTAGAACAAGGTAAAATCTCGTTACGGGCATCAGTCAAGTGAAGGACAAAATCCCAAAAAGATGCTTGGTCTGAACTTTTTCTAGCAGGGGCCGGATTAAAAAGAGGCTGAGGAGAAAGAGCGGGAGGATAGGATAGAAATACCAAAGATTACCGACGAATTGGACCTCTTCAGCAATCCTCAAAGGGATGTAAGTGTGGGATAGCAGACTCTGTCCAGATAGGAAAGGCAAGACAATCGCAGTCATGGTCAGAATTAGAAACTAGCCCAGGTTGAAGATAGTGTTAGAAAATTGCTTCATGAGGACCTGTTCTCCATCTTGATGAAATAACGGTCTTCTCCCAGCTCAATCAGCTCGACTGGCTGAGGATAGAAGCGATCCATGACCTCTTTTTGAAGTATGTCTCCTTTAGGACCTTGGGCAATAATTTCAGCTTCTTTTAGGAGTAGGACATGATCCATAGCAGCAGTGATTTCCTCAACATGGTGGGTGACATAGAGGATAGTTGGAGCGTTCTCCATCTGTGTAATCTTACCAATCTGATCCAGCAGGCGCTCGCGAGCAAAGAGATCCAGACCGCTGGTCGCTTCATCTAAGATAAGCAGTTCTGGCTTTTCCATGAGACTGCGCGCAATCAGCAAGAGCTGCTTTTCCCCTTGAGAGAGACTGATGTAGCTCCGGCCAATCAAATCTTGTCCGCCAAGAGAGACCAGCATTTCCCTAGCTTGATCCAGCTCTGCTTGCCCGTAAGGAGCATAGAGAATACTGCTTTTATACTTACCTGTCAGGACGATTTCTTCGGCAATGAGATGGCTAGGCAGGCGTTCAGCAATGAAGGAGCCAACTACTCCAATCTTAGTTCGCAGCTGAGGAATATCGCCAGCGCCAAATTCCGTACCCAGAACCGTCACCTTGCCCTTGGTCTTCCAATGTTCAGCCATAAGCAGGCGCAGGAGAGTAGTCTTTCCAGAACCGTTGAGACCGAGAATGGCCCAATGCTCCCCCTTTTTCACCTGCCAGTTGAGATCCTTTAAGATGGTTCGGCCTTGTTTAGCCAAGCTTACATTTTCTAGTTTGATAATCTTTTCCATTTTTACTCTCTTTCGTTAAATCTCCTTTATTATAACAAAATTTAGGAAAAAATAACCGATAGGAGGAGGTAGATGTTTTATAAAAGTAAGCTGATGTAGGTCATTTTGCTAATGATTATCTTCTTTATCTGATGTTAGATGAGGTCCATCCTATTACCATCAGGGTGCTCTTGCTCTTATCCAGCAATATCCATTGCATGCTGGGGATGATTGTGGCATCCCGACTCATTTTATCCTCAAAGAAATCGCCAAGTTCTTGGTAGATCGCTATGATAATCACAAGGAAACCCAGCAGAAGAAGGAAGAGCTTGGAATCGATTGATTCCAGAGTCTCGATACCAGAAATAAGACGGAAGAAGGGTCTTCCGTCTTAGATTGAAGACAAACATTCCAAATGGTGTTTGTCTTTTTCTGTTTGTCAGGCTAAAATTCCATCTTTTGATAGAATAATGGTCATTTGAACAAAATAAAAAGGCTTGTCCACCCTCATTTTTACTAGTTTTTTGAGATTCAAACACGCTAAAGTAAGCCCAATCTTATCTTCCATCTTGGACTTGCCTTTCTCTCTTGTATAACGAAGGTTGTGGTATTCTTTGGCAAGTCCCAAAGAGTCGCTCAATTGTTTCTTTGCGCTTCTTATAAAGCTCCTTCATCCCTCTTTGGTGTCGAATCTCTTCACAATATTCAAGTTCGTCTTTCCATACATGTCTTGTGATGACTTTCTGCTGATTCTGGCTCTGGGTACAAACGGATAATAGGGGACAGGCGATACATACTTTTGGATCACTCTTATACTCACGATAGCCTGCTCGGGTCGTCGTGCGATAGGCTAATACTTGGTTCTCTGGACAGAGGTAACAGTCATAGAAGGCATCATAAACAAAATCACCGGGTCTTAAGTTCCCCCTTACTCCCTTGGGGCGGGTATAGGGGAAGACAGGGATAATGTTTCGCTGTAATAAATAATGGGCAATAGCTGGGGTCTTATAGCCTGATTCCGCAATAATGTAGCGTGGGGAGAAAGCTTCTAACTTTGAAAAAAGGGCAGGGAAAGCCTGACTGTCGTGTACATTTCCTGCTTCAACACTATAAGCCAAGGCCCAACCATGCTTATCACACGCTACTTGGGCAGAATAGGCAAATACTTCCTTGTGTTCCCCCTTGTGGAACCAACCACTCTCAGGATCTGTCCTTGAGATTTTCTTTTCCTTAGCCTCGCTTTCTTTTGCGGGCTTTAAGGACTTTTTTTCGTGTTTTCTCCTATCTACATCAATCTCAACTTCCAATTGCTCACTCATAAATTTAGCTTGTTGGGCAACCATTTCCTTATGATACTTGTGACTGTTAGCTGCAGCTTTGATATGGGTACCATCCACAAATATTTCCGAAGGATACATTAAACCAGCAAATAAAGCTTGATGGAGTACTTGTAAAAATATCTCGGTAATCAGTTCTTTATCTTGAAAGCGACGACTGTAATTCTTTCCATATGTGGTAAAATGAGGCACCTTGTCATCCAAGCTTAGTTCAAGAAACCAACGATAGGCTACGTTTACTTCAATGTCTTTAATGGTTTGGCGCATGGAGCGAATGCCATAAAAGCATTGAATCAAAGGAATTTTGACTAACATGACGGGATCGAGACTAGGACGACTATTATCTGGACTATAGGTATCTTCAACTAAGTCATAGATAAAGTCAAAATCAACCTCTGATTCCACTTGGCGAAGAAAGTGATCTCTTGGGACCAATTCGTCTATCGTATAGAAGCCATATTGGCAGCGATGATAATCTGGTTTTTCTTTGTGAAACATAGTTAGCACCTCACAACTTTTCTTACCTCTATGATACAACTTTACAAAAAGAAAAGCCCTTAGAAAAGTGTCTTCTAAGGACTTTGTATTCGATCTGAAAGGAGCAAATGGCTCCTTTTGGGTTTCTTAGTTGCTTGCACCAGAAGTAGCGTCTGCGTCACCACCGTGGCCTCCAGCATCCCCTGAATCAGAAGCGCCAGAAGTAGCATCGGCGTCTCCATGACCTCCGGCAGTAGGGGCAAATGGTCCGCTACCACCTACCAAACGTTGACCAGTCTCTTTTAGGTACCAGTCAAGCCATGGTTGGAAGTTAAAGACGATTTCATTGATTCCAGCGTATGATCCATCAGGATAGTACATTGCTTGGTAGTTGTGGGTGTTGATGACACCTGCAGGAGAACCTGGAACAATCGTACGAACGTATTCTTGGTTTCCGTTGCGAAGTGTTCCGATAACCCACTCTACGTTCTTCATACGTGCTGGTGGGAGGGATCCATGAACAGTCGACATACGGCTACCTGATTGAGGTGGTACACGTTTAGCGAACATGGTGTCTGGATCTTGGTGAGCGTTGTTGTAGTAGAGGAATTGGTTGTTGTCGTCAGCGTATGTCAATTCAAATGGCATAGCTTTCAAGAACATATCAATTTGGTTAACTGTCAGGATACCGTGGTCCAATTTGACATAGGTATCACCAGAAACAGCTCCAGTGATTGCTGCAACTTTTTCTACCCATTCTGGATCGTCAGGATCAACTTCTGTAATGGTTGTAGCAATTGGTTTTCCACAATCCAAGTCTTCTGGTTCGATTGGTTTTGGTTTTTTCAATTTCGAAACGACTCCTACGTATTTTACAAAGTTATCTAAGCAAGTTTCAAGGAATTTAACAGTTCCTTCGTTGGTGATATTTCCGTTGTTATCAAAAGCTTCCTTAGCTTTACCAAGAAGGAATTCGTTACCTGGAAGCGTGTAGGCATTGACACCTGGAGCATCAAGGATTTTACGAAGGTGAACTTGGGCACGTGATGTTCCTTGGTCATAGTATGATGCACCCACAATCATAACAGGCTTGTTTTCAAATGGATGAACTTCGTATGAAAGCCATTCAAGTACAGATTTGAGAGAAGCTGAGATAGTGTGATTGTGCTCAGGAGTAGCGATAATGACACCATCAGCACGTGTAATCTTGTTATACAAGAAACGCAATTGGAAGCTTTCGTCCCATTTTTCGTCTTGGTTAAACATTGGAACTTCGTCGATTTCAAGTACTTCTAATTCAAATTTGAATTTGAAATTGCGACGGATAAATTCCAAGAGTTTGCGGTTATATGATTGATCGTAGTTTGATCCAACAAGTCCAACAAATTTCATTCTTTCGGTCTCCTATCTTACAAATTTTCCCAGTCAAATTCTTCTGCATCTTTGCGAAGCAATTCTTGTGCATTGCGCAATTTCTCAGTAATCTTCACGAAGATACGGAAGTCATCAAAGATGGCATCCAATTTCTTGATGACATCAAGGTCAACCAAGTCACCACTTGGGTTAAATGCTTGAAGAGAGTGTGAGAGCAAGAATTCATCTGGAAGAACATTTGCCTTGATTTCAGGAGCGTTCAAGATTTGACGAAGTTGCAATTGGGCACGAGATGAACCAAGTGTACCGTAAGAAGCACCAGTGATCATGATTGGTTTGTTCAAAAGTGGGTAGATACCGTAAGATAGCCAAGCAAGAGCGCTCATCAATACCGCAGGGATAGAGTGGTCGTACTCAGGAGTACCGATAATCACACCATCAGCCTCTTCAATTTTAGCTGCAATCTCAAGAATTTCAGCTGGAAGTTGCTTATCTGCTGGTTTGTTGAAAACAGGGATATCCTTGATTTCAACGAGTTCAATTTCAGCTTTATCAGCAAAGTGTTTTTGCATGTATTGGAGCAATTGGCGGTTTGTAGAACGTTTAGAGTTCGTTCCAACAATGGCAGTAAGTTTTAGCATGAGATTTCCTTTCTCTTTTTACATAATACAATTTTGAAGGCCTGAAGAACATGCAAGGCGTCCCTCTTTGTCTATGAGGATGGCTTCAATACCATCTATATTTTCGACTTGCCAGAGGATAGAAGCGCTTCGTTCTCCGAAAAGGCGTGTTGTCCATATCTCACCATCAACGGATTTATCAGAGACAATCGTTAGGCTAGCGAGATCGGTTTCGACAGGAAATCCTGTCTCACTATCAAAGATATGGTGATAGTCTTTTCCATCTACTGTCAGGTGGCGTTCATAGATACCTGAAGTGACAACGGATTTGTTAGAAGCAGGGATCGTTAGGAGATGATTGCCACGAGGATTTCGCGGATCTTGAATCCCAATCTGCCAGGCATTCCCTTCTTTGGCTTGGTTATTCCCGATGGTGAGGATATTTCCTCCGAGATTAATCAAGGCAGAGGTGACACCGTGTTCTTTCAAATACTGGGCAACCTTATCTGCACTATAGCCCTTGGCTAAGCAACCTAAATCAAGCTTCATTCCTTTTTTCTCTAAAAAGACAGTAGAGCTAGTCGGATCCAACTTGATAAAATGCGGGTCAACTAGAGATAAGACAGCTTCGATTTCTTTAGAGTCTGGAAGCCGTGCATCTGCAAATCCGATTCGCCAGGTTTGAATCAGGGGACCAATGCTGATATTGAGATGGCTAGATGGAGCTAGGCTATGCTCTAACCCAAGAGCAATCAGTTCAAATAAGTCAGGATGGACCTTAACAGGTTTGATTCCAGCCTGGTAGTTGATTTCCATCAGTTCGGATTCTCGACTATTGGCGTTAAAGCGGTATTCGAGTTCCTTGAGCAAATCAAAGGCTCCTTGAAGTAGGCAATCAGCCTGTTCATCTACTAATGAAATCGTGATAGTTGTTCCCATTAGCCGTTCAGAACGTGAATGAAGAGGCAAGCTACCAGCTCCTTTCTCTTTATAGGAAATCATTCAATATAAGGTCGTTAAAGAAAAATTAAACCCCTTACATTTTCTTTCCATGTATCTAGCATATCATAAAGTCAGCGTTTTCACAAATGAATTTTGACAAAAAGTCAAGAAATATGCTCAAGATTAATATGAAAACGATAGAAAAATTAGATTTATCAATGTTAAGTGTATTTTTTTCTGAAAAAAAGAGAATTCTGAGCAAATACCTTGTAAACGCTAACAGTAAATGATATACTAGAAAGGTAAATCAAAAATTAAAGGTAGGAATTTTTCTATGAGTAAAATCGTTGTAGTTGGTGCTAACCACGCTGGTACAGCTTGTATTAATACCATGTTGGACAACTTCGGACATGAGAACGAAATCGTAGTATTTGACCAAAACTCAAATATTTCATTCCTTGGTTGTGGAATGGCGCTTTGGATCGGGGAACAAATTGATGGCCCAGAAGGTCTCTTCTACTCTGATAAAGAAAAATTGGAAGCAAAAGGTGCTAAAGTTTACATGAACTCACCAGTTCTTTCAATTGACTACGATAACAAAGTTGTGACTGCAGAAGTTGAAGGAAAAGAGCACAAAGAGTCTTATGATAAATTGATCTTTGCAACTGGTTCAACTCCAATCTTGCCTCCAATCGAAGGTGTAGAAATCGTTAAAGGCAACCGCGAATTCAAAGCAACTCTTGAAAATGTACAATTTGTTAAATTGTACCAAAACGCTGAAGAAGTTATTGAAAAACTTGAAGACAAGAGCAAACACCTTGAGCGCATTGCCGTTGTTGGTGGTGGTTACATCGGTGTAGAACTTGCCGAAGCTTTCGAGCGTCTTGGAAAAGAAGTTGTGCTTGTCGATATCGTAGACACTGTCTTGAACGGTTACTATGATAAAGATTTCACACAAATGATGGCGAAGAACTTGGAAGACCACAACATCCGCTTGGCTCTTGGTCAAACAGTTAAAGCCATCCAAGGTGATGGAAAAGTTGAACGCTTGGTAACAGACAAAGAAACATTTGATGTAGATATGGTGGTTCTTGCTGTTGGTTTCCGTCCAAACACAGCTCTTGCTGACGGTAAGATTGAACTCTTCCGTAACGGTGCCTTCCTTGTAGATAAGAAACAAGAAACATCTATCCCAGGTGTATACGCTGTTGGTGACTGTGCAACTGTTTATGACAATGCACGTAAAGATACAAGCTACATCGCTCTTGCATCAAACGCTGTACGTACTGGTATCGTTGGTGCTTACAATGCTTGTGGCCATGAATTGGAAGGAATCGGAGTTCAAGGATCAAACGGTATTTCAATCTACGGTCTTCACATGGTTTCAACTGGTTTGACTCTTGAAAAAGCCAAAGCTGCAGGCTATAATGCAACTGAAACTGGATTTAACGATCTTCAAAAACCAGAATTTATCAAACATGACAACCACGAAGTTGCCATCAAGATTGTCTTTGACAAAGACAGCCGCGAAATCCTTGGTGCGCAAATGGTTTCACACGATTCTGCTATCAGCATGGGAATCCACATGTTCTCACTTGCTATCCAAGAGCATGTAACCATTGATAAATTGGCTTTGACAGACCTATTCTTCTTGCCACATTTCAACAAACCATACAACTACATTACAATGGCTGCACTTACAGCTGAAAAATAACAATAGCTGAGCTATCTGGCCTTAGGTTAAGGTCAGATAGTTTTTTATGTTGGTGTACCCAGACAATTATTGTTTTTCTATCTTGTACTTCATTCTAATCTGCCTTAAAATGAAATGGTAGCTACCAATACAAATGATGAGGATTAAGAAATGACTGAAAATCGTTATGAACTAAATAAAAACTTGGCACAGATGCTCAAAGGTGGGGTTATCATGGACGTTCAGAACCCTGAACAGGCTCGTATCGCAGAGGCTGCTGGTGCAGCAGCTGTTATGGCCTTGGAGCGGATTCCAGCTGATATTCGTGCGGCTGGTGGAGTTTCCCGTATGAGTGATCCAAAGATGATTAGGGAAATCCAAGAAGCGGTCAGCATTCCAGTGATGGCCAAGGTCAGAATCGGGCATTTTGTAGAAGCTCAGATTTTAGAGGCTATTGAGATTGACTATATCGATGAGAGTGAAGTTCTGTCTCCAGCAGACGATCGTTTCCATGTGGATAAGAAGGAATTCCAAGTTCCTTTTGTCTGTGGAGCTAAGGACTTGGGTGAAGCCTTGCGTCGTATCGCTGAAGGAGCTTCCATGATTCGTACCAAAGGAGAACCGGGGACAGGTGACATCGTTCAAGCCGTTCGCCATATGCGTATGATGAATCAGGAAATTCGCCGCATTCAAAATCTACGCGAAGATGAACTTTATGTGGCTGCCAAGGACTTGCAAGTCCCTGTAGAATTGGTCCAATACGTCCATGAACACGGAAAATTACCAGTTGTCAACTTTGCAGCCGGAGGTGTGGCAACACCTGCAGATGCTGCGCTGATGATGCAATTGGGAGCAGAGGGTGTCTTTGTCGGTTCAGGTATTTTCAAATCAGGAGACCCTGTTAAACGAGCAAGTGCTATTGTTAAAGCCGTAACCAACTACCAAAATCCTCAAATTTTGGCTCAAATCTCTGAAGACCTAGGGGAAGCCATGGTTGGAATCAATGAGAATGAAATCCAAATTCTCATGGCTGAGCGAGGAAAATAGATGAAAATCGGAATATTAGCCTTGCAGGGAGCCTTTGAAGAGCATGCAAAAGTGCTAGATAAACTAGGAGTCTCTAGTGTCCAAATCAGAAATTTAGAGGATTTTCAACAACATCAGAGTGACTTGTCCGGTTTGATTTTGCCTGGTGGAGAGTCTACAACCATGGGCAAGCTATTGCGTGACCAGGAGATGCTGATTCCCATCCGAGAAGCTATTTTATCTGGCCTTCCAGTTTTTGGTACTTGCGCAGGCTTGATTTTGCTGGCTAAGGAAATCACTTCTCAGGAAGAAAGTCATTTAGCGACTATGGATATAGTAGTAGAGCGTAATGCTTATGGACGCCAACTAGGAAGTTTCTATACGGAGGCAGAATGTAAGGGAGTCGGTCAGATTCCCATGACCTTTATTCGAGGTCCGATTATTAGTGAAGTTGGTAAGGATGTTGATGTTCTGGCAGTAGTGAATAACCAAATCGTTGCTGCGCAAGAACAGAATATGCTGGTAACTTCTTTTCATCCAGAATTGACAGATGATGCTCGCTTGCACCAGTACTTTATCAATATGTGTAAAGAAAAAAGTTGAGAAAAGATTCTCAACTTTTTTACATGAAATAAACAATAGCGATATATTGGAGTGCGGACGCAGCTAGGATAAAGAGATGCCAGATCATGTGGAAATAAGGTTTTTTCTTAGCGTAAAATCCAGCTCCAACTGTATAACAGAGTCCACCAGTTACCATGAGGCTCCAGAAAATTGGAGTTGTTTGGCTGATAATGGCAGGAATGATAGCTAGAACTAACCAGCCCATGATCAAATAAAGGGCAAGGCTGAATTTTTCATTGACCTTTTTAGCAAAGATTTTATAGAGGATGCCGAAAATGGTCGTTCCCCACTGAATGGCAATAATCAGATAGCCAAACCAGTTATTCATCAAGGTCAATACGACTGGCGTATAAGAGCCTGCGATAGCCACATAAATCATAGAGTGGTCGATGATTCGCAAGACGTATTTGTGGGTCGAACCATAGGCCATAGAGTGGTAAATGGTTGACGAGAGAAACATGAGAAATAGACTGATAACAAAGATAGAAACCCCAAAAGATGATAAAAATCCATGTGCTTCATAACTATAGGTGGATGAAATAGGGAGTAGGATGAGCATGATAACGGCACCCACAGCATGGGTCACGCTATTAGCAATTTCCTCTCCAAAACTGAGCTTTTTACTGAGTTTTAGACTGGTATTCATTGGATTTCCTCCTCTTCTTTGATAAGGATTAAGTCTAGAGTTTGATGATAGAGTTTAACCGTTTGACAGCTAGTTTGGATAATCGGATTTTCTGGATCGATCCCATCGTTCATGTAGTCCACAAAAGCATCGTAGAGCTGGTCTGAGCTCGCTTGAGTTTGCAGAGTATTGAGGGTCTGAGCGATTTCTTGGATCGAAAAGACAGACTTGAGAGTAGTAATAGCAATCAAACGTGCAATCTGTTTGCGTTGGTATTTTTTCTTATCCGGCTTTGTCAGGTAACCATGTTTGACATAGTTATTGACCATGGATGCTGTTAGTCCCTTGTCTTTATCTGGAGAGATAGGGGCACAGACTTGATTGACATAAAGCAAAACCTGATCCAGATAGAGGTCAATATTTGGAATGTCTTCCCATTTTGGGTAGGAAAAGTTAGAATTCATTTCCAACTCCTTTTTATCTAGTTTTAATAACTAGATTATAAAATAATAAAAAAAAAAAGTCAAGTTTCAACTACTTGTAGAAAGCTTTAAATTATGCTATGATGAGAGAAACTAGTTAGAAATGAGGGGAAAAGATGGAGATTCGTTTAGCTTTTCCAAACGAAGTAGATGCGATTATGCAGGTGATGGAGGAAGCCAAGAAATGTTTAGCAGATGCCGGTAGTGACCAGTGGCAAAATGGCTATCCAAATGCCGAGGTTATTATCGATGATATTATTTCAGGTCAAGCTTATGTTGCCTTGGAAGAGGGAGAACTGCTAGCTTATGCTGCTGTGACCAAGAGCCCAGAGAAATCCTATGAAGCCATTTATGAAGGGAGTTGGCAGGGGGGAGAATCAGAATATCTGGTCTTTCACCGTATCGCTGTTGCAGCAGATGTCCAAGGACAAGGTGTTGCTCAGACTTTCCTAGAAGGCTTGATTGAAGGTTTTGATTATCTAGATTTTCGTTCAGATACGCATGCACAAAACAAGGCTATGCAGCATATCTTTGAAAAGCTAGGCTTCCAACAGGTTGGTAAAGTTCCAGTTGATGGGGAACGTTTGGCCTATCAGAAATTAAAAAAATGAAGCAAAATAAGTACGCAAAAATGCTCTATCTGTCGCCAATTGGAACCTTATCCTTAGTTGCTGACAAGCAATATCTGTATGGAATTTGGGTACAGGATCAAACTCATTTTGAGAGGGGAATCGCTGGAGATAGTATAGAAGTAGTTAAGAAACATCCTGTCCTAGACCAGGTTATTTCCTATTTAGATACCTATTTCGAAGGCAGTGTTCAGGATCTATCAGACTTACCTTTGGCTCCTATTGGAACAGATTTTGAAAAGCGAGTCTGGACTTATTTACAGGCTATTCCTTATGGTCAGACAGTAACTTATGGACAAATAGCTCAAGACTTGCAAGTGGCTTCTGCCCAAGCGATTGGTGGAGCAGTGGGGCGCAATCCTTGGTCCATACTAGTACCCTGTCATCGTGTGCTGGGGTCAGGCAATCGCTTGACAGGCTATGCATCTGGAGTCGAAAAGAAAGCCTGGCTCTTGCAACATGAAGGTGCAGCATTTCAAGAAAATAAAAAATAGAAAGAAAAGAAGATGTTAGAATTTATCGAATACCCAAAATGTTCAACTTGTAAGAAAGCAAAAAATGAACTAGACCAACTCGGACTTGAATACCAAGACGTCCATATCGTAGAAGAAACACCAAGTGAAGAAGTGATTTTGAACTGGTTGGAAACTTCCGGTTTTGAAGTGAAACAATTTTTCAATACCAGCGGGATCAAATATCGTGAACTGGGCCTGAAAGATAAGGTGGGAAGCTTGTCAAAGCAAGAAGCAGCCAAGCTACTGGCTAGTGATGGCATGTTGTTAAAACGCCCAATCTTATTGGAAAATGGAACTGTTAAGCAAATTGGCTATAGAAAATCCTACGGGGAACTGGGCTTGAAATAGTTTTTATCTATCTCCTTGATAGGTAAAATATATAGCTTCCCTGTTTTAAAGTGTGATAAACTAGAAGGTAGACAAATTCTGCTTTTCCCGTAGCAAATAATTTGCTTGCGAGCAGAAGTATGGTAGAATGAATCATTATCAGGAGAGGATGTTTTTATGACTGTTACAACACTTTTAGCATCAGATTGGTACCAGAACTTGATGCAGCTGATTCCAGACGGTAAGCTCTTTAGCTTGCGTTCGGTTTTTGATGGGATTCCAAGAATTGTCCAACAACTTCCCACAACTATCATGTTGACGCTTAGTGGTGCGATTTTTGGTTTGGTGCTAGCCTTGGTTTTTGCCATTGTTAAAATCAACCGTGTTAAGATTTTATATCCCTTGCAAGCCTTTTTTGTCAGCTTTTTAAAAGGGACACCGATTTTGGTTCAGCTTATGTTGACCTACTACGGAATTCCACTCGCTCTGAAAGCCCTCAATCAACAATGGGGAACCAGCTTCAATATCAATGCTATTCCAGCAGCAACCTTTGCTATTGTAGCTTTTGCCTTTAATGAGGCAGCTTATGCCAGCGAAACCATTCGTGCAGCCATCCTTTCTGTCAATCCTGGTGAGATTGAAGCGGCACGCAGTCTGGGGATGACCCGTGCACAAGTTTATCGTCGTGTCATTATTCCTAATGCAGCGGTGGTAGCTACTCCAACCTTGATCAATTCCCTCATCGGTTTGACCAAGGGAACTTCTCTAGCCTTTAGTGCGGGTGTTGTCGAAGTTTTTGCCCAGGCTCAGATTTTGGGTGGAGCCGATTATCGTTACTTTGAGCGATTCATCTCCGTAGCCCTTGTTTACTGGGTAGTCAATATCGGAATCGAAAGCCTTGGTCGCTTTATCGAGAAGAAAATGCAAATTTCAGCGCCGGATACAGTAACTACAGATGTGAAAGGAGACCTTCGTTAATGATTAAGATTTCGAATTTAAGCAAATCCTTTTCAGGTCAGACTGTCTTGGATCATCTGGACTTGGATATCCAAAAGGGAGAAGTAGTAGCCTTGATTGGTTCATCTGGAGCTGGGAAATCAACCTTTCTTCGTAGTTTGAACTACCTTGAAACTCCAGATAGCGGATCCATCCAGATTGACGATTTTACAGTTGATTTTTCTCAGATTAGCCAAGAGGAGATTTTGACCCTTCGTCGCAAGTTGTCCATGGTTTTCCAACAGTTCAACTTATTTGAACGCCGAACAGCCCTTGACAATGTCAAGGAAGGCTTGGTTGTTGTTAAGAAATTATCAGATGAGGAAGCAACCAAAATCGCCAAGGAAGAGTTGGCTAAGGTCGGTCTTTCTGATAAGGAGCAACATTACCCTCGCCATTTGTCAGGTGGGCAAAAGCAACGGGTTGCCCTAGCGCGTGCCCTCGCTATGAAACCAGACGTCTTGCTCTTGGACGAACCAACATCAGCTCTTGATCCAGAATTGGTCGGAGAAGTGGAAAAATCTATTGCAGATGCCGCTAAGTCTGGTCAGACCATGATCTTGGTTAGTCACGATATGTCTTTTGTAGCCCAAGTGGCAGATAAGATTTTGTTCCTAGATAAAGGGAAAATCATCGAGTCAGGCACACCGGATGAAATCATCAATCATCCTAAAGAAGAACGGACAAAAGAATTCTTCGCTAGTTACAAACGGACTTATATTTGATATAATAGTAAAAGGAAAACTCAGTTAGTTGGACTAGCTGAGTTTACTCTTTAAAAAAGATAGAAACGAGAGAGATCATGCTGCTGCAACTATTTTCTTTATATTTCGAGAGTTTGATCTTAACGACCATTCTCGTCGTGATTTCTTTAGGGATTTGGATTGGATTGCGAGCTATGTCTGGTGTGGACAAGACAGCTAAGGCCCGTCAAGCCCATCTCTATGATATGATTATGATTGGGATTTTGGTGATTCCAGTATTATCCTTTGCCGTCATGAGTCTCATTTTAGTTTTCAGAGCATAATGCTTGCTAAATAAACTTCAAACAGTTAGAATAAAGATAGTTACAACAAGAAAGAAGGAATCGAAATGTACGATACGATTATTATCGGTGCTGGACCTGCGGGAATGACCGCTGCCTTATATGCTGCTCGAAGCAATCTGAAAGTGGCTTTGATTGAAGGTGGTCTGCCAGGTGGACAAATGAATAACACATCTGATATCGAAAACTATCCAGGTTATGCCAACATCAGTGGACCTGAATTAGCAGAGAAGATGTTTGAACCTCTTGAAAACCTTGGAGTAGAACACCTTTATGGCTACGTTGAAAATATTGAAGACAAGGGTGACTTTAAGAAGGTAATCACTGATAATCAAGTTTACGAAACCCGTACTGTCATCGTGGCAACTGGGTCAAAGCACCGTCTTTTGGGAGTTCCTGGAGAAGAAGAGCTAAACAGTCGAGGAGTTTCTTACTGTGCAGTCTGTGACGGAGCTTTCTTCCGTGACCAAGACTTGCTGGTAGTAGGTGGTGGAGATTCAGCGGTAGAAGAAGCTCTATTCTTGACTCGCTTTGCCAAGACTGTTACCATTGTTCACCGTCGCGATAAACTTCGTGCTCAAAAGGTTTTGCAAGACCGTGCCTTTACTAATGAGAAAGTCAACTTTATCTGGGACTCTGTCGTCAAGGAAATCAAAGGTGAAAATCGAGTAGAATCAGTTGTATTTGAAAATGTGAAAACTGGTCAAGTGACAGAGCAAGCCTTTGGAGGTGTCTTTATCTACGTCGGTTTAGATCCTGTTAGTGATTTTGTTAAGGATTTGAATATTCAAGACCAGGCGGGCTGGATTGTAACAGATAACCACATGAAGACTGCCGTCGATGGTATCTTTGCGGTTGGGGATGTTCGCCAAAAAGACCTTCGCCAAGTCACAACAGCAGTTGGAGATGGGGCGATTGCTGGTCAAGAAGCTTACAAGTTTATCACTGAACATAGTTAAGAAAAAAAGTTTCCAATCTTTTGATTGGAAACTTTTTTATAGTCGGTTTCGGAAAACTTCGTACATGAGAATGGCTGCAGCCACACTGGCATTGAGACTTTGAACATGTCCATTCATAGGAATGGTAATCATCTCATCAACCTGCTTTTTGATGTTGCTAGAGATTCCTTTTCCTTCATTTCCGATGATGAGGGCGATTTTCCCTTTTGTATTCCATTTGTGGCAAGGGGTACCGTTCATATCCGTTCCAAAGGTCCAGAAGCCTTCAGCCTTGAGTTTGTCTAGGGTTTGACTGAGGTTGGTCACTCGGGCAATCGGTACATGCTCAATAGCACCTGTGGCCGTTTTGGCAACGACAGGAGTCACTCCGACAGCACGGTGCTTGGGAATAATGACACCTGAAACATTGGTCGCATCAGCAGTCCTTAAGATAGAACCTAAATTATGGGGGTCAGTTAACCCGTCCAGAATCAATAGCAAAGGATTTTCTTCTTGTCGTGTTTTGGAAAGGATGTGATCCAGATCGCTATAGGCAAATTCGGACACTCGTAGAACAAAACCTTGGTGGACAGCGCCTTCAGTCATCTCAGAGAGGGATTTTTTTGAAGTCCAAGAAATGGATACCTTCTTTTCTGTAGCCAGTTCCTTGACTTTCTCAACATTCTTACCTCGAAGATCTTCTTGGAGGTAAAGTTTATTTCCAGTGTTTGCAAGGAGGGCTTCAGTAACGGCATGGACGCCATAGACAATATCATTTGTTTTCATGCATCTATTATAACACAAAACCCCGTCTTGCAACGGGATTTTCTTTATTCCAGAATCAGTAAACCATCTTTAACAGCAAATGGATCTTTTTCATTGATACGATCGTAAAACATGATTCCGTTTAGGTGATCAATTTCATGTTGGACAACGATGGAGTTGTATCCTTTGAGCTTGATACGGTGTTTTTCGCCGTCCTTGTCAAAGTAATCAACAGTGACGCGGGCATGGCGAATAACATAGCCAGGTACGTTTCGGTCAACAGAAAGACAACCTTCTCCTTCGCCAAGAGCAGCGTCCTGAACAGAGTGAGAGACGATTTTTGGATTGTACATAATAGCTTGTAAGTCGTAGGCTTCCTGTGGAGTTTCACCTTTTTCCACAATATTTGGGACCAAGACGGCAATAATGCGTTTTGAAATATCGAGCTGGGGAGCGGCCAGCCCAACACCACCGCGGAGCCCCATTTTCTCAGCCATAACAGGATCTTGAGAATGTTTGAGGAATTGCATCATCTTTTCGCCAAGGATGATTTCCTGGTCAGACAGTGGGAAAGTGACTTCCTCAGCAACTGCGCGAAGAGTAGGGTTTCCCTCACGGATAATATCGTTCATATCAATTAAGTGAGCAGCTTTTGTAATACGTTCTATTGCAGACATTTTCTCTCCTTTCATTACCTCTACATGATAACACAAAATAGGCGAGAAAGAAAGTCGCAGAAGTTCCTAAAAAATAATATAATAAACGGTATTCCTCTTTTGTCTGTGGTATAATAAAAGAAAAGACTTGCACCAAAAGGCA
Source organism: Streptococcus oralis (assembly GCA_963554735.1). Taxonomy (GTDB): domain Bacteria; phylum Bacillota; class Bacilli; order Lactobacillales; family Streptococcaceae; genus Streptococcus; species Streptococcus oralis_CX. The sequence goes on along the minus strand of CAUVSV010000012.1, from coordinate 29,846 downwards.
AGGGGGAATAAAGATGGAAAAGCGACAAGATAGACGGTCTCAGGGCTCTCTTTATGGGGTGTGGAGAACTAGTGTGGATTTCTTTCGGAATTATAAATCCTGGACCAATGCCCAGTTTATTATTGTGTTATTGCTTGCAGTTGCCTTATCCATGGGGGGAAACTTATTAGTTCGAGCAGTACAAGGTAGTAAGGGAACGAGTCCTAGTAGTCAAACTCTTGATTCTGCAAGTACTTCCAGTCAATCCAAGGAAAATCAGTCTGGTGAAACGACGGCACGTATCATGGCAAATGGTGACCTTCTCTACCATATCCCCATCTACCGAACAGCTCTTAAAGAAGATGGAACCTATGATTTCCATGAAAATTTTGAGTATGTAAAACCCTGGCTCAAACAAGCGGATTTAGTGCTTGGTGACTTTGAAGGAACGGTGAATAAGGACCACTACTTAGCAGGTTATCCTCTCTTTAATGCTCCAGGAGAAGTCATGGATGCGATCAAGGATGCAGGCTACCAAGTTCTAGACTTGGCTCATAATCATATCTTGGATTCTCAAATTGAGGGAGTGGTTTCAACGGCTCAAGCTATTGAAAAGGCTGGAATGACACCCATCGGAGTCTACACGCATGAATCCCGAGACCAAGCACCTATAGTCATCAAGGAAGTCAATGGTATCAAGGTAGCTCTCCTGGCCTATTCCTACGGTTTTAATGGCATTGAGCAGTATATCTCTCAAGAGGACTATAATCGCTATCTTTCTGACCTGAATGAAGATAAGATGAAGGCGGAAATCGAGCGTGCAGAGAAGGAAGCAGATATTACTGTCATCATGCCTCAGATGGGAATTGAGTACCAACTAGAACCAACGGAAGAACAGAAAACACTGTACCATAAGATGATTGACTGGGGAGCCGATATTATCTTTGGAGGGCATCCTCACGTCGTTGAACCTGCTGAAACAGTTGAAAAAGATGGTGACAAAAAACTGATCATCTACTCCATGGGAAATTTCCTCTCAAATCAACGCATTGAAACCATGCAAGACGAGGAAAATGCCAAGTGGACGGAGCGCGGTGTTCTCATGGATGTGACCATTAAGAAAAAAGATGGCAAGACTAGGATTGAAACGGCCAAAGCGCATCCAACTTGGGTCAATCGAACACCCAAAGGGACATACTCTCCAGAAGGCTATCCGCTTTTCCTCTATCAGACCTATATCCTAGAGGACTTCATTGAAGGAGGCAGTCACCGTGACAAGTTGGACGAGGCGACCAAAGAACGAATTGACACGGCCTATAAAGAAATGAATGAACATGTAGGGTTGAAGTGGTAGACGCTCACTCTAAAGGAGATATGATGACGATTAAATTAATTGCAACAGACATGGATGGAACCTTGCTAGACCCGAGGGGGCAGCTAGATCTGCCCCGCTTGGAAAAGATTTTAGATCAGCTGGATCAAAGGGATATCCGTTTTGTCATTGCGACAGGGAATGAAGTTCACCGTATGAGGCAATTATTGGAGCACTTGGCGAGTCGAGTGATCTTGGTTGTTGCTAACGGCGCTCGTATATTTGAGTATGATACGCTACTTCAGGCCCAGACTTGGGATGATGCTATGGTTGACAAGGCTCTCCTTCATTTTAAAGGGAGGGAGTGTCGAGATCAGTTCGTCGTTACCAGTATGAATGGGAGTTTTGTCAAGGAAGGAACGGTTTTTACAGACCTGGAAAAATTTATGACTCCAGAGATGATTGAAAAACTTTACCAAAGGACCAATTTTGTGGATGAGCTAAACTCAGACCTCTTTGGAGGAGTTCTAAAGATGAGCATGGTCGTTGGTGAAGAACGTTCTAGTTCAGTTTTGCAGGAAATTAATGATTTATTTGATGGTCGTGTAAGAGCTGTTTCCAGCGGTTATGGCTGTATTGACATCCTCCAAGCTGGGATTCACAAGGCCTGGGGATTGGAAGAATTACTCAAGCGCTGGAATTTGAAATCGGAACAAATCATGGCCTTTGGTGATAGTGAAAACGATGTCGAAATGTTAGAGCTGTCTGGAATTGCCTATGCTATGGAAAATGCAGATGATAATGTCAAGGCAGTTGCGACTGCCCTAGCACCAGCTAACAGCCAGGCGGGCGTTTATCAGGTCCTAGAAAAGTGGTTAGAGAAAGAGGGATAAGGTGGCAGTACAGTTATTAGAAAATTGGCTTCTAAAAGAGCAAGCAAAGATTCAAACCAAGTATCGTGAACTCAATCAGATTTCTCTTTTAGAACCAGATATGATTTTTATCGGCGATTCGATTGTAGAATACTACCCTTTGCAAGAGTTACTCGGGACTGCCAAGACGATTGTTAATCGAGGCATCCGAGGTTACCAGACGGGGTTTCTACTAGACAATCTTGATTCCCATCTGTATGGTGATGCTGTGGATCAAATTGTTCTCCTAATAGGGACAAATGATATTGGAAAAGATATTCCCATGAATGATGCTTTGGATAATCTTGAGCGTGTAATCCAATCGATTGCCCGAGATTATCCGCTGTCACAAATAAAGCTCCTTTCCATTTTGCCAGTCAATGAGGGAGAGAAATACAAGCAGACTGTTTATATCCGAACCAATGAAAAGATTAGAGAATGGAATCAAGCCTATGAGGCTCTAGCATCCGCCTATATGCAGGTAGATTTTGTGCCGATTTATGATAGTTTGACAGATTCAGAAGGGCAACTTCAATCAGCCTATACAACGGATGGCCTCCATCTAAGTGTAGCCGGTTATCAAGCCTTATCAGAAGCCTTAAAAGGGGTTCTTTTCTAAAGAAACGGCTTGATTTTGCATTTTTTTTGAAGATAGGTTATAATAGTTCTAACATCCTGGGGTCGTTACGGATTCGACAGGCATTATGAGGCATATTTTGCAACCCGTGTAGCGACGTAAACGCTCAGTTAAATATAACTGCAAAAAATAACACTTCTTACGCTCTAGCTGCCTAAAAACCAGCAGGCGTGACCTGATTTGGATTGCTCGTGTTCAATAACAGGTCTTATGATTAGCGAGATACGATCAAGCCTTGTCTAGTGGTTTGATAAGAGATTAATAGACTCGCAGTTCCTAGGCTTGAGTTATGTGTCGAGGGACTGTTAAAACAATACATAACCTATGGTTGTAGACAAATATGTTAGCAGGTGTTTGGACGTGGGTTCGACTCCCACCGGCTCCATTATGAACAGGTATACAGTAGATTTTTTCCAAATTGTATCCTTTGTAGTATCCTTCGTTGTATCCTATTTATTCTAGTGTGTTAGTGGAGAATTACTCAAGAGGCTGAAGAGGACGGTTTGCTAAATCGTTAGGTCGGGTAACTGGCGCGGGGGTTCGAATCCCCCATTCTCCGTTAGATAAACCCAGTGTTTTTCTAAGCAACTATCCTTGGAGGTGGTCTCCAAGAGTAAATTTTCATAAAGAGGTGAAACATGAAAAAGATCAAGTTACTAAGTATCTTAGCACTTTCAACAGTTGTCTTGGGTGCATGTTCTGTATTTTCTAATCAGTCATCTGAAGCTTCTTCTGATAACAAGGAGAATACGGAACAAGTTGAGAAGAAGGATGAAGCAGCAGAAGTTAAAGAAAAAGTTACAAAAGATGCTGAAATTCTCTTAGACTCAGTTCTTACTAGCGACTCTGCTCGATTTAAGAAGATTTATGGCGACACTTATGAAAAATGGACTGAGGTCGTGTTTGCAGTTCAAACAAGTGAAAAAATCAAAGAAGAAGGGCTTTCACCTGCGTCTACTTACTCAGTACAATGGCACAAAGATTTCCCTGTAGAAACTCCAGAAGAAACCATTTCAGGTTTCTTGAAGATGAGACGTAGATTATATCAAGATATCGGTTCTTACACTGTTAAAGACGTGAAGGTTGATGAATCAGGAAATACAGCGACTGTTACTTTTAACTCTAAGAAGTTACACTCTAAAGGATTGGCTTCATCTACAAGGGAAGTTCTCACTACTCTTATTGGAGGTGTTGATAACCTAGGTAAATACAATCAAGCTGGTTCAAACGTTGACATCAAGCGTTACCAAACATTGGTTTCTTACTGGATTTTTGAGCATCTATTCAAGAAAGATTTCTCAACCTACAGTGACGTTGACCCTAACTTAGCTCATACACCTTTCACTACTGGTGATTTTGATACTGAAATCAAATTAACAAAGGATAAGGATGGAAACTGGCTGATTTCTCAAGAAGATTACCGTACTTTGGCGACAGAGTTGCTTGATGATACAGAAGGTTATGATAAAATTGTCCGTAAAAACTCAACTAAGTCTAATGATAAATCAACAGACAAGTCTTCAGATAAATCTTCAAACAAATCCACTGATAAATCAACAGACAAATCTTCAGATAAAAAAGATAAAAGCAATATCTAATCCTAAGATTTAAAAGAAAAACAAGTAGTCTTAATAAACTACTTGTTTTTTTATGAATTAGGATACAAAAATGTGGTGTGATAGTTAGAGTAACTCAGCCTTTCATTCCTATATATTGTTCTTAGAGCGATGAAAAAACTGCATTGAGGTGCAGTTTTTCTTTTTTCTACGGAAGACATGGGATTCGAACCCACGCACGCTATTACACGCCTACCGCGTTTCCAACACGGCCTCTTAAGCCTCTTGAGTAATCTTCCAATACTTACTCAAATAGTCTACCATAAAGCCACTTATCTTGCAATAAAAATTTTGGAAATAAGAAAAATGATAGAATTTGACAGAAAATGATAAAAAATGCTTGACTTTGGTAGAGAATGTGCTAGAATGAATAGTGTAAACGATAACAGGAGGTGGTTTGGTGTTAAAAACTGAGCGGAAGCAACTGATTTTAGAGGAGTTAAATCAACATCATGTAGTTTCCCTAGAAAAATTGGTTAGTCTATTAGAAACATCAGAATCAACGGTACGAAGAGATTTGGATGAGTTGGAGGCGGAAAACAAGCTTCGCCGTGTGCATGGTGGAGCAGAACTACCTCACTCCTTGCAGGAAGAAGAAACCATCCAAGAAAAATCTGTCAAAAACCTTCAAGAGAAGAAGTTACTGGCTCAGAAAGCAGCCTCTCTTATCAAGGAAAAAGATGTTATCTTTATCGATGCTGGAACGACAACTGCTTTTTTAATCAGGGAATTGGTTAATAAGAATATCACAGTTGTGACCAACTCCATTCACCATGCGGTTCAGTTGGTTGAAAAACAGATTCCAACTGTCATGGTTGGAGGGAGTGTCAAGATGGCAACAGATGCATGTATCGGTGGAGTTGCTCTTAATCAAATTAACCAATTGCACTTTGACCGTGCCTTTATCGGGATGAATGGTGTCGACGATGGTTATTATACGACTCCAGATATGGAGGAGGGAGCCGTTAAGCGTGCTATTTTAGAGAATGCCAAACAAACCTATGTCTTGGTTGATTCGTCAAAGATTGGTCAAACTTGCTTTGCCAAGGTAGCACCACTTAAACGCGCTATTGTCATCACAAGTCAAGGGCATGAGCTCTTGCAGGCTATTAAGAAGAAAACGGAGGTAATAGAAGTATGATTTATACAGTCACACTTAATCCATCCATAGACTATATCGTGCGCTTGGAGCAAGTTCAAGTCGGCAGTGTCAATCGTATGGACAGTGATGATAAGTTTGCTGGTGGGAAAGGAATCAATGTTAGCCGTGTTTTGAAGCGCTTGGATATTCCTAATACTGCGACTGGATTTATCGGAGGATTTACTGGTAAATTTATCACAGATACCCTTTCAGAGGAAGAAATCGAAACTCGTTTTGTCCAAGTAGCAGAAGATACTCGTATCAATGTCAAGATTAAAGCAGACCAAGAAACAGAAATCAATGGAACAGGTCCAAATGTGGAACCAGCTCAGCTGGAAGAATTGAAAGCTATTTTGTCTAGTTTGACAGCAGAAGATACGGTGGTGTTTGCGGGTTCGAGTGCTAAGAACCTAGGCAATGTTATCTATAAGGATTTGATTGCCTTGACACGCCAGACTGGTGCGCAAGTGGTTTGTGACTTTGAAGGACAGACCTTGATTGATAGTTTGGACTACCAGCCACTTTTGGTTAAACCAAACAATCACGAACTTGGAGCTATCTTTGGAGTGAAACTCGAAAGTTTAGATGAAATCGAGAAATATGCTCGAGAATTGTTAGCTAAAGGTGCTCAAAACGTTATCATCTCTATGGCTGGGGACGGTGCACTTCTTGTCACAGCTGAGGGAGCTTACTTCGCCAAACCTATCAAGGGAACAGTCAAAAATTCAGTCGGGGCTGGTGACTCTATGGTTGCTGGGTTTACAGGTGAATTTGTCAAATCTAAAGATGCAGTAGAGGCCTTCAAATGGGGAGTAGCTTGCGGAACAGCAACTACTTTCTCGGATGACTTGGCAACAGCGGAATTTATTAAAGAAACATATGAAAAAGTTGAGGTAGAAAAACGATGAAAATTCAAGACCTATTGAGAAAAGATGTCATGTTGCTGGATTTGCAGGCAACTGAAAAAACAGCTGTCATCGAAGAGATGATTAAAAGTTTGGTAGATCACGGTTACGTGACGGATTTTGAAACCTTTAAAGAAGGAATCTTAGCGCGTGAAGCTCTAACTTCCACTGGCTTGGGTGACGGAATTGCTATGCCTCACAGCAAGAACTCTGCTGTCAAAGAAGCAACGGTTCTCTTTGCTAAGTCAAACAAGGGTGTTGAATACGAAAGCTTGGATGGGCAACCAACAGACCTCTTCTTCATGATTGCAGCTCCAGAAGGTGCCAATGACACTCACTTGGCAGCCTTGGCAGAATTATCTCAATACTTGATGAAAGACGGTTTTGCTGACAAACTTCGCCAAGTAACATCAGCTGATCAAGTTATTGAACTTTTTGACCAAGCTTCAGAAAAAGTTGAGGAACCTGTTCAAGCACCTGCTAATGACTCTGGCGACTTTATCGTAGCTGTTACAGCTTGTACAACAGGTATTGCCCACACATACATGGCCCAAGAAGCCCTTCAAAAAGTGGCTGCTGAAATGGGTGTTGGGATCAAGGTTGAAACAAACGGAGCTAGCGGTGTTGGAAATCAACTGACTGCAGAAGATATCCGTAAGGCTAAAGCTGTTATCATCGCAGCAGATAAGGCTGTTGAGATGGATCGTTTTGATGGAAAACCTTTGGTTAACCGTCCGGTTGCAGACGGTATCCGTAAGACAGAAGAGCTGATCAACTTGGCTCTTTCAGGAGATGCTGAAGTTTATCGTGCTGCTAATGGAGCAAAAGCTGCAACAGCATCTAATGAAAAACAAAGCCTTGGTGGTGCTTTCTACAAACACTTGATGAGTGGTGTATCTCAAATGTTGCCATTCGTTATCGGTGGTGGGATCATGATTGCCCTCGCCTTCTTAATCGACGGAGCTTTTGGTGTGCCACAAGATAGTCTTGGCAATCTCGGATCCTACCATGAACTAGCTTCTATGTTCATGAAAATTGGTGGAGCAGCCTTTGGCTTGATGCTTCCAGTTTTTGCAGGATACGTAGCCTACTCTATCGCTGAAAAACCAGGTTTAGTAGCTGGTTTCGTGGCTGGTGCTATTGCTAAAGAAGGTTTTGCCTTTGGTAAAATTCCTTATGCAGCAGGTGGTGAAGCAACTTCAACCCTTGCAGGTGTCTCATCTGGTTTCCTAGGTGCCCTTGTTGGTGGATTTATCGCAGGAGCCTTGGTTCTTGCTATCAAGAAATACGTTAAAGTTCCTCGTTCACTTGAAGGTGCTAAATCAATCCTTCTCTTGCCACTTCTTGGAACAATCTTGACAGGATTTGTTATGTTAGCTGTCAACATTCCAATGGCAGCAATCAACACTGCTATGAATGACTTCCTAGGCGGTCTTGGAGGAGGTTCAGCTGTCCTTCTTGGTATCGTTCTTGGAGGTATGATGGCTGTTGACATGGGGGGACCAGTCAACAAAGCTGCTTATGTCTTTGGTACAGGTACGCTTGCAGCGACTGTTTCTTCAGGTGGTTCTGTAGCCATGGCAGCAGTTATGGCTGGAGGAATGGTTCCACCACTTGCCATCTTTGTCGCAACTCTTCTCTTTAAAGATAAATTTACCAAAGAAGAACGCAACTCTGGTTTGACAAACATCATCATGGGCTTGTCATTTATCACTGAGGGAGCAATTCCTTTTGGTGCAGCAGACCCAGCTCGTGCGATCCCAAGCTTTATCCTTGGTTCGGCAGTAGCAGGAGGACTCGTTGGTCTTGCAGGAATCAAACTCATGGCACCACACGGAGGAATCTTCGTCATCGCTCTTACTTCAAATGCCCTTCTCTACCTTGCCTTTGTCTTGGTTGGTGCAATCGTAAGTGGTGTGGTTTATGGTTGCCTACGCAAACCACAAGCATAAAATGGATTAGAATAGAAAGATTGTTACCATTTGGTGCAATCTTTTTCTCTATTCGAAATGGCTGTGAAATATGGTATAATAAAAGAATGGCAAACAAGAATACTACAAAAACAAGACGGAGACCGTCTAAAGCAGAGCTCGAAAGAAAACAGGCTATCCAGAGGATGTTGATTTCCTTAGGAATTGCCTTATTGTTGATTATTGCAGCCCTCAAACTCGGTGCAGCAGGTGTCACTCTTTACAATCTCATTCGACTGGTTGTCGGAAGTTTGGCCTATGTGGCCATTGGTGGTATCCTTATCTATCTTTTTCTTTTTAAATGGATCCGCAAGCAGGAAGGGCTTCTGTCAGGATTTCTCTGTATCTTTGCTGGCTTGCTCTTGATTTTTGAGGCCTACTTGGTATGGAAATATGGCTTGGAGCAGTCAGTCCTAAAAGGGACCCTGTCTCAAGTTATGACGGACCTGACTGGTATGCGGGTGACTAGCTTTGCTGGTGGAGGCCTGCTTGGTGTCGGACTTTATATTCCCATAGCCTTTCTTTTTTCAAATATCGGCTCTTACTTTATTGGAGTTCTCTTGATTCTAGTTGGGGCACTCTTGGTTAGTCCCTGGTCTATTTATGATGTTGCAGCCTTTATTGGAGTGCAGTTCAGATCCTTCATGGAAAAACAGGAACAGAGAAAACAGGAACGTTTCATCAAGAGAGAAGAAGAGAAGGCACATCAAGAAGCTGAAGAAGCAGCAAGAATTCAGAGAGAACAAGAAGAGCAGGATGCGCTGCCGCTTCCTCCTGTAGATCCTGAAACTGGAGAAATCTTATCAGAAGTACCAGTCTACGATTTCCCACCAATTCCTGAGGAAGAATGGATTGAACCGGAGATTATTCTCCCTCAAACTGACTTTGACGTTTCAGATGTGGAAGAAGATTTTGAGGATGAAGAGGTGCAGGTTGATTTTTCTGCCAAGGAAGCCCTCGAATACAAGCTACCAAGCTTGCAACTCTTTGCGCCAGATAAACCCAAAGATCAATCCAAGGAAAAGAAGATTGTTCGAGAAAACATCAAAATCCTAGAAGAAACCTTTGCTAGCTTTGGTATCAAGGTGACGGTGGAACGAGCTGAAATTGGACCATCTGTTACAAAATATGAAGTCAAGCCAGCCGTTGGTGTACGGGTTAACCGTATTTCCAATCTGGCAGATGACCTAGCTCTAGCTCTGGCGGCCAAGGATGTTCGGATTGAGGCTCCGATCCCTGGTAAATCCCTAGTCGGAATTGAAGTACCCAACTCTGAGATTGCGACCGTTTCCTTCCGTGAACTCTGGGAACAGTCTCAAACAAAACCAGAAAATCTCCTCGAAATTCCTCTAGGGAAGGCGGTTAATGGAACGGCTCGCACCTTTGACCTTTCCAAGATGCCCCACCTACTGGTTGCAGGTTCGACGGGATCCGGGAAGTCAGTCGCAGTTAATGGTATTATCGCTAGTATTCTGATGAAAGCAAGACCCGACCAGGTCAAGTTTATGATGGTCGATCCTAAGATGGTTGAGTTATCGGTTTACAATGACATTCCTCACCTCTTGATTCCAGTTGTGACCAATCCACGCAAGGCCAGCAAGGCTCTCCAAAAGGTGGTGGATGAGATGGAAAACCGTTATGAACTCTTTGCTAAGGTTGGAGTACGAAATATCGCTGGTTACAATGCCAAGGTCGAGGAATTTAATCGCCAATCTGAGTACAAACAAATACCCCTACCTTTGATTGTTGTCATTGTGGATGAGTTGGCTGACCTTATGATGGTGGCTAGCAAGGAAGTGGAAGATGCTATCATTCGTCTCGGACAGAAGGCGCGTGCTGCAGGGATTCACATGATTCTCGCAACACAGCGTCCATCAGTCGATGTCATCTCTGGTCTTATCAAGGCCAATGTCCCATCTCGTGTGGCTTTTGCAGTTTCATCAGGAACAGATTCACGAACTATCTTGGATGAGAATGGAGCAGAAAAACTGCTTGGTCGAGGAGACATGCTCTTTAAACCAATTGATGAAAATCACCCGGTCCGTCTACAAGGATCCTTTATCTCGGATGATGATGTTGAACGCATCGTAAACTTCATCAAGGCTCAGGCGGATGCGGACTACGATGAAAGCTTTGACCCAGGAGATGTTCCTGAAAATGAAGGAGATTTCTCTGATGGTGAAGCTGGTGGCGATCCGCTCTTTGAGGAAGCCAAGGCTTTGGTTATCGAAACCCAGAAAGCTAGCGCTTCGATGATTCAGCGTCGTTTGTCAGTTGGATTCAACCGTGCGACCCGCCTGATGGAAGAACTCGAAATGGCAGGTGTCATTGGTCCAGCTGAGGGAACCAAACCACGAAAAGTATTGCAACAATAAAAAATAGCTTCTTTCCAAATCTGGAAAGAAGCTATTTTAGTGACTACTGGTTCGTTTTAGTTTCAGAACTCGTCGTATTTGACTGTGTTCCATTATCGCTTGTTTCTTTATTTGTAGCTGGTGTAGAAGAGTCCTGAGTTGTTGTTTTCTGTTCTTCTTTTTTCTCCTCTTTCTTGTTGGATTGAGAAGTTTCTTCTTGCGTGGTATTTTCTTTAGTAGAAGTGTTGTCCTTGTTAGGTGTAGTATTTTCCTGAGGGGCTTCCTTTTGAATTTCCTTGACAACAGTTGTTTGAGTTGTCGTCGGTTCTTTCTTGTTGTTTTTGTTATTATCCATAGCGTTCATGATGGTAATAGTAGCGGTGATTAGACCAAGAATACTACCGATGGTAGCAATCGTTTTTTGAAAGACAGTAAATCCCTTTTTGATGTGTTCTGTTTTTGGTTTTGAAGTTCTACGATAGTTTGACATGATACTCTCCTTTAATTATGATTTATTATACCTCATTTCTTTAAAAAAATCTTAAAAAAAGAGAAACCTCCCTTTCTTGTCGCAGGTCTTTTTTCGTGATACAATAGAAGGAGTGATTTTAGAAAGCGTGAGAAAACATGATCTACTTTGATAATTCGGCGACGACCAAGCCTTACCCTGAAGCACTAGAGACCTACATGCAGGTCGCTTCGAAAATTGTAGGAAATCCGTCTAGCCTCCATCGTTTGGGCGACCAAGCAACACGAATTTTAGATGCTTCCCGGCAGCAGATTGCAGATTTAATCGGCAAGAAAAGTGATGAAATCTTCTTTACCTCTGGCGGAACAGAAGGGGATAACTGGATCATCAAGGGTGTGGCCTTTGAAAAAGCCCAGTTTGGCAAGCACATCATCGTATCAGCTATTGAGCATCCAGCAGTCAAGGAGTCAGCCCTATGGCTGAAAAGTCAAGGTTTTGAGGTGGATATTGCCCCAGTTGATGAGAAAGGATTTGTAGATGTCAAGGCTCTAGCAAGCTTGATTCGATCTGATACGACCCTCGTTTCCATCATGGCAGTTAACAATGAAATCGGCTCTATCCAGCCTATTGAGGCTATTTCAGAACTTTTAGTTGATAAACCAACCATTTCCTTTCACGTTGATGCAGTTCAAGCACTTGCTAAAATTCCAACTGAAAAGTATCTGACGAATCGAGTGGATTTTGCCACCTTCTCGAGTCATAAGTTCCACGGTGTTAGAGGTGTTGGATTTGTCTATATCAAGTCTGGTAAGAAGATTACGCCTCTTTTAACTGGTGGTGGTCAGGAGCGAGACTCTCGTTCGACAACTGAAAATGTGGCAGGGATTGCAGCGACAGCCAAAGCTCTCCGTTTATCTATGGAAAAGTTAGATATCTTTGCTAGTAAGACAGGGCAGATGAAGGCAGTCATTCGTCAAGCCCTTCTGGATTATCCAGATATTTTTGTCTTTTCAGATGAAGAAGACTTTGCCCCTCATATCCTGACTTTTGGGATTAAGGGTGTTCGTGGTGAAGTCATCGTTCACGCCTTTGAAGACTATGATATTTTAATTTCCACAACCTCTGCTTGTTCGTCCAAGGCAGGAAAACCTGCGGGGACCTTGATTGCCATGGGAGTGGACAAAGATAAGGCCCAGTCAGTTGTGCGTCTAAGCCTAGACTTGGAAAATGACATGAGTCAGGTCGAGCAGTTCTTGACCAAGCTAAAATTAATTTACAATCAAACTAGAAAAGTAAGATAGGAGCATTTATGCAGTATTCAGAAATTATGATTCGCTATGGAGAATTGTCAACCAAACACAAAAATCGTATGCGTTTCATCAATAAACTTCGTAATAATATTTCAGACGTTTTGTCTATCTATCCCCAAGTTAAGGTAACCGCAGATCGCGACCGAGCCCACGCTTACCTCAATGGAGCTGATTATACAGCAGTAGCAGAATCGCTCAAACAAGTATTTGGGATTCAAAATTTTTCTCCTGTGTATAAGATTGAAAAGTCAGTGGAAGTTCTGAAGTCTGCTGTCCAAGAGATTATGAAGGAAATCTATAAGGAAGGGATGACCTTTAAAATCACTAGCAAGCGTAGCGACCACAACTTTGAATTGGATAGTCGTGAACTCAATCAAACTCTCGGTGGAGCTGTTTTCGAGGCCATTCCAAACGTGCAAGCTCAGATGAAAAATCCAGATATTAATCTTCAGGTTGAGATTCGTGAAGAGGCTGCCTATCTTTCCTATGAAACTTTTCGTGGAGCGGGAGGATTACCTGTGGGAAGTTCTGGTAAAGGTATGCTCATGTTGTCAGGAGGGATTGACTCACCTGTAGCAGGTTATCTAGCTCTTAAACGTGGGGTAGATATTGAAGCCGTCCACTTTGCTAGCCCGCCATACACAAGTCCTGGTGCCCTCAAGAAAGCCCACGATTTGACTCGGAAATTGACCAAGTTTGGGGGCAATATCCAGTTTATTGAGGTGCCTTTTACAGAGATTCAAGAGGAAATTAAGGCTAAGGCGCCAGAAGCCTACCTCATGACCTTGACCCGTCGTTTTATGATGCGCATTACCGACCGTATTCGTGAGGTACGAAATGGTTTAGTTATCATTAATGGAGAAAGTCTTGGTCAAGTAGCCAGCCAAACTTTGGAAAGCATGCAGACTATCAACGCTGTGACTAGCACTCCAATCATTCGTCCCGTGGTTACCATGGACAAGTTGGAAATCATTGATATCGCCCAGGAAATCGATACCTTTGAAATTTCAATCCAGCCTTTTGAAGACTGCTGTACCATTTTTGCGCCTGACCGTCCTAAGACTAATCCTAAGATAGAGAATGCTGAGCAGTATGAAAAACGCATGGATGTTGAAGGCTTGGTTGAGCGAGCAGTGGCAGGGATTATGATCACTAAGATCACACCTCAAGCTGAAAAAGATGCTGTCGATGAGTTAATTGATAATCTCCTCTAATCAGAAAATCCAGAAGAATTTAGAATATTAAATGAAAAAAGTTAGTTATTTATCCTTAAAATGGACAATTACTGACTTTTTTTCTATTTTTATGGTATAATGAGATAAAATTTTGAATATAGAGAGTTTTCTGACAATGAATCATTCCTACTTTTACTTAAAAATGAAAGAACACAAACTCAAGGTTCCTTATACAGGAAAAGAGCGTCGTGTTCGTGTTCTTCTGCCTAAGGACTACGAGAAAGACACAGACCGTTTTTACCCTGTTGTTTACTTTCATGACGGGCAAAATGTCTTTTACAGCAAGGAGTCCTATATCGGACACTCTTGGAAAATTATTCCAGCCATTAAGCGAAACCCTGATATCAGTCGCATGATTGTAGTTGCCATAGATAATGATGGTATGGGACGGATGAATGAATACGCAGCTTGGAAGTTTCAAGAATCTCCTATCCCAGGCCAGCAGTTTGGCGGTAAGGGTGTGGAGTATGCCGAGTTTGTCATGGAGGTGGTCAAGCCTTTTATCGATGAGACCTATCGTACCAAAGCTGATCGCCAGCACACGGCTATGATTGGTTCGTCGCTAGGAGGTAATATCACCCAGTTTATCGGACTAGAGTACCAAGATCGAATTGGTTGTCTAGGTGTCTTCTCATCTGCTAACTGGCTTCACCAAGAATCCTTTAACCGCTATATCGAGCGTAAGAAATTGTCGCCTGAACAGCGCATTTTCATCTATGTAGGAACAGAAGAAGCAGACGATACGGACAAGACCTTGATGGCTGGCAATATTAAACAAGCCTATATCGACTCGTCGCTTCGCTATTACCGTGATTTGATTGCAGGTGGAGTAGGCTTGGATAATCTTGTCTTGAAAGTTCAGTCTGGTGCCATCCATAGTGAGATTCCTTGGTCGGAAAATTTACCAGACTGTCTCCGATTTTTTGCAGAGAAATGGTAAGTTAAGAAAGGAGAAAGCCAATGCATATTGAAAACCTCAGCCACTGGAGTGGCAATCTTAATCGTGAAATGTACCTTAACCGTTATGGGCATGCTGGGATTCCAGTTGTTGTTTTTGCTTCATCTGGTGGAAGTCACAACGAATACTATGATTTTGGCATGATAGATGCCTGTGCTTCCTTTATCGAAGAAGGCCGTGTTCAGTTCTTTACCCTATCCAGTGTGGACAGTGAGAGCTGGTTGGCTACTTGGAAAAATAGTCATGACCAGGCGGAGATGCATCGAGCCTACGAACGCTATGTGATTGAGGAAGCCATTCCTTTTATCAAGCATAAGACAGGTTGGTTTGATGGTATGATGACAACTGGTTGCTCCATGGGAGCCTACCATGCACTCAATTTCTTCCTCCAGCATCCAGATGTCTTTACCAAGGTGATTGCTCTCAGTGGTGTTTATGACGCACGTTTCTTTGTTGGCGATTACTACAATGATGATGCTATTTACCAAAACTCGCCTGTAGATTATATCTGGAATCAGAATGACGGCTGGTTTATCGATCGTTACCGTCAGGCAGAAATCGTCGTTTGCACGGGTCTCGGTGACTGGGAACAAGATGGTCTGCCATCTTTCTACAAGCTCAAAGAAGCCTTTGACCAGAAACAAATTCCAGCCTGGTTTGCTGAATGGGGGCACGATGTCGCCCACGACTGGGAATGGTGGCGTAGACAAATGCCCTATTTTCTTGGACACCTGTATCTATAAAAGGAGTTGCCTATGAATTACCTTGTTATTTCTCCCTACTATCCGCAAAATTTCCAACAGTTTACAATCGAGCTAGCTAATAAAGGCATCACCGTTTTGGGAATTGGTCAGGAGCCTTACGAACAACTAGATGAGTCTTTGCGCAATAGCCTAACTGAGTATTTCCGTGTAGACAATCTTGAGAACATAGACGAAGTTAAACGAGCAGTTGCCTTTCTTTTCTATAAGCATGGTCCAATCGACCGTATCGAGTCCCACAATGAATACTGGCTTGAGCTGGACGCAACACTCAGAGAACAATTCAATGTTTTTGGTGCCAAACCGGAGGATCTCAAAAAGACCAAGTTTAAGTCTGAGATGAAGAAACTTTTCAAAAAAGCAGGTGTCCCTGTGGTACCTGGAGCTGTTATCCAGACGGAAGCAGATGTGGATAAAGCAGTGAACGAAATCGGTCTACCAATGATTGCCAAACCTGATAATGGAGTGGGAGCGGCAGCAACATTTAAGCTTGAGACAGAAGACGATATCAATCACTTCAAAGAAAAATGGGACTATTCAACCGTTTATTTCTTTGAAAATTTTGTCACTTCTAGCGAAATCTGTACTTTTGACGGACTTGTGGACAAGGATGGCAACATCGTCTTTTCAACGACTTTCGATTATGCTCATACACCACTTGATCTGATGATTTATAAGATGGACAATTCCTACTATGTGCTCAAGGATATGGATCCCAAACTGCGCAAGTATGGCGAGGCCATTGTCAAGGAATTTGGTATGAAAGAGCGCTTTTTCCATATCGAGTTTTTCCGTGACGGGGACGACTACATTGCCATTGAGTACAATAACCGTCCTGCAGGTGGCTTTACCATTGATGTTTATAACTTCGCTCACTCCTTGGATCTCTACCGAGGTTATGCGGCGATTGTTGCAGGTGAAGAGTTCCCAGCATCAGAGTTTGAGCCCCAGTATTGCTTGGCAACTTCACGTCGTGCCAATGCCGACTATGTTTATTCAGAAGAGGACCTTCTTACCAAATACAGCCAGCAATTCAAGGTCAAAAAAATCATGCCAGCAGCCTTTGCAGAGCTACAAGGGGACTACCTTTATATGCTGACTACTCCGAGTCGCCAAGAGATGGAGCAGATGATTGCAGACTTTGGTCAACGTCAAGAGTAATGAATAGGATGAAAGGAGTTTGACTTCTTTTGTCTTTTTTTAAAGATAAGTTAAATAAAGCGTTTTCCATAGATTCTTTTAGAAAAGATATTGCTAAAAGGCCTAAAAATTGATAGAATAGGGATTGTCTAAAAAAATTTAAGGAGAATCTATCAAATGGATTTTACATGGGCTATTAAATATGCCACAGAATTCTTGGGAACTGCTATTTTGATCATTCTTGGTAATGGTGCAGTTGCTAACGTTGAACTTAAAGGTACGAAAGGTCACCAAAGTGGCTGGCTCGTTATCGCGGTTGGTTACGGTATGGGGGTTATGATCCCAGCCTTGATGTTTGGTAACGTATCTGGTAACCACATCAACCCAGCTTTCACTCTTGGACTTGCTGTTAGTGGACTTTTCTCTTGGGAGCAAGTACCATATTACATCCTAGCACAAGTTTTGGGAGCAATCTTCGGTCAAGCTTTGGTTGTAGCGACTCACCGTCCTTACTACTTGAAGACAGAGAATCCTAACAATATCTTGGGTACCTTCTCAACGATTTCAAGCATCGACCACGGTACAAAAGAATCACGATTTGCAGCTACTGTTAACGGCTTTCTCAATGAGTTTGTAGGTTCATTTGTTCTTTTCTTTGCAGCGCTTGGTTTGACTAAAAACTTCTTTGGTGCTGAATTAGTAGCGAAAGCTCAGGCGACAATTAATGACCAAGTAGCTCAAGCTGCAGCGCAAGGAACAACAATCCCTCAAGAACAAGTAACAGCAGCGCTTGAGCAAGCAAAAAACCAAGCGGCTCCATTTTTGGCACCAGGTCTTGGAATTGCACACTTGGCACTTGGTTTCCTAGTGATGGCCTTGGTAGCTTCACTTGGTGGACCTACTGGACCTGGTTTGAACCCAGCTCGTGACTTCGGACCACGTCTTCTTCACGAACTCCTTCCAAAATCAGTTCTTGGTCAACACAAGGGTGATTCAAAATGGTGGTATGCATGGGTTCCAGTTGTAGCTCCAATTGCAGCGGGTATTGCAGCAGTAGCACTATTCAAACTACTTTACCTATAAGAAATGAAACTGGGGAATCCCAGTTTTTTTCTTGTAAAATTTCTAAATAAAATAGATATGGCTTGTAAAATATTCGAAAATCCTTTAAAATAAAAGAGTTGGAGGAATTTATGAATGTGAATGAGATTGTTCGGATCGTTCCGACTTTGAAAGTTAATAATCGAAAATTAAATGAAAGATTTTACATTGAAACCCTGGGGATGAAACCTTTGCTGGAAGAGTCTGCCTTTCTTTCATTAGGCGACCAGACAGGTACGGAGAGACTGATTTTAGAAGAGGCTCCAAGCATGCGAACACGCAGAGTTGAAGGACTTAAGAAGCTAGCTAGACTCTTGATAAAGGTTGAAAATCCTTCTGAAATCGAGGCCCTTCTTTCTCAGATGAAGTCTCTTCCTCGCCTATTTAAAGGAAACCGAGGGTATGCTTTTGAGATTGTTTCACCTGAAGAGGATGTGATCCTTGTTCATGCGGAAAATGATGTAAGCGATTTGGTTCCACTGGAAACTGTTCCTGAATTTTATTCAAATACAGGTATAAAATACGTGAGCCAATTTGAGGTTTCTATGGAGTTGCGTTTGCCTGAAGGGACAGAGAGTTTGCTTGATCCTGAAGGAGTAGCACCAGCAATCACCTTTACTAAAGGGCAAGGGCCAGATTTGGCTGTTGAAAACAATGTCACTTGGGACCTGACGATGTTGAAATTTTTAGTAAGAAATTTTGATCTAACCAGCCTTCGTCAGAAATTTGAAAAGCCAGGCTACTTTGTCCCTAAGTCTGAAAAATTCTTCCTTGGTAAAGATACCAATAACATTGAATTGTGGTTTGAAGAAGCATGAAGTTGGAAAAAATTCTAAGAAAAATAGAAAATCAAATCGAGGCAGGGATTTATCCCGGGGCCTCTTTTGCGTATTATAAGGATGGTGAATGGAAAGAGTCTTATCTAGGATTGAGTGATCCAGAACGAGGCTTGAAGACAGATGCCGGTTTGGTTTATGATCTGGCAAGTGTGAGTAAGGTCGTGGGAGTGGGGACGGTTCTCATCTTCTTGTGGCGGCAGGGCAAATTAGATATTGATCGACCAGTGACGGATTTTTTATCGGAGTGTGATTATCCTGATATCACTATACGGCAACTTCTGACCCATGCCACAGACTTAGACCCCTTCATTCCCAACCGTGACAAGTTAAGTGCAGAGGAATTGAGAGAAGCCATGTTCCACCTCAATAGACGAAGTCAGCCTGCTTTCTTATACTCAGATGTTCACTTTTTACTCTTGGGCTTTCTTTTGGAAAAAATCTTTAACCAAGACTTGGATCAGATTATAGAAGAACAAGTTTTGGAACCATGGGGGATGAAAGAGACCAAGTTCGGCCCCATTGAGCAAGCTGTACCAACAGTGAGAGGAGTAGCGGCAGGTAGTATCCACGATCCCAAAGCTCGTCTTTTGGGTAAACATGCTGGAAGTGCTGGTTTATTTTCAACTGTTAAGGATTTACAAATCTTTCTGGAACATTACTTGAAAGATGATTTTGCTGCAGATTTGAGCCGCAATTTTTCTCCCTTAGATGATAAGGAGCGTTCTCTAGCTTGGAATCTGGAAGGAGCTTGGCTCGACCATACGGGCTATACAGGTACCTTCATTATGTGGAATCGGGAGAAGCAGGAAGCGACTATCTTTCTATCCAATCGAACGTATGAGAAGGATGAGCGTGCCCAGTGGATAGTCGATCGAAATCAAGTGATGGAAATGATTCGTCAAGAGGAGTAGGGAGAAGCATGTTAAAAACCGTAAAAGGAACTCTGTATACAGTAGTGGCAGGGATTGCTTGGGGCTTGTCTGGAACCAGTGGCCAATACCTAATGGCACACGGGATTTCCGCTCTAGTCTTGACCAATTTACGACTTATCATTGCAGGCTTGGCACTAGTAATCTTATCCTATGCGACTTCAAAGGATAAACTCTATGCTTTTTTAAAAGACAGAAAAAGTCTACTATCTCTGTTGCTATTTGCAGTTTTTGGACTCTTCTTAAACCAGTTTGCCTATCTTTCTGCCATTCAGGAAACCAATGCTGGAACGGCGACAGTTCTCCAGTATGTATGCCCCGTTGGGATCTTGATTTATACTTGTATCAAGGACAAGGTAGCTCCGACTCTAGCTGAGATTATTTCGATTGGATTGGCTATAGGAGGAACTTTTCTGATCGCGACGCACGGGAAAGTTGACCAGTTGTCTGTCACACCTGCTGGACTTTTCTGGGGCCTCTTTTCTGCCCTAACCTATGCCCTCTATATTATCCTTCCCATTGCTTTGATTAAGAAGTGGGGCAGTATTTCGGTGATTGGTGTCGGGATGGTTATTTCTGGTGTAGTGGCTATTCCTTTCACAGGAGTTTTGCAAGTCAGCATACCGACTAGCTTAGATTTTCTCTTTGCATTTGCTGGGATTATCATTATCGGAACGGTCTTTGCCTATACAGCTTTTCTAAAAGGAGCTAGTCTGATAGGCCCTGTTAAGTCTAGTTTATTAGCTTCCATAGAGCCAATTTCAGCCGTTTTCTTTGCCTTTCTGATTATGAAGAAACAGTTTTATGCGATTGATTTTGTCGGTATGGCTATGATTTTACTAGCCGTGACCATTATTTCATTGAAAGATTTACTGTTGGAAATAAAGAGTAAGTAATTAAAAAATCCACTCAATCGAGTGGATTTTGTGTGTATAGATGATTAGTCTTTATTTTCGTGTGGCAAAATCAAGTTCAAGATGATTCCTGTCATGGCTGATAGAGCAGTACCTGAAAGTGTAACTGGGCCAAGTTTGAGGATGGCTCCACCAAGTCCAAGTACTAACATGGCACTTGCGATGATGAGGTTACGCATCTGGCTAAAGTCAACGCGCTCTTTAATCAAAACTTTTAGACCGTTGCTGGCGATAACTCCGTAGAGAAGGATGGACATTCCACCAAGCACAGCATTTGGAATGGTTGAAATCAAGGCAGTGAATTTACCTAGGAAGCTAAGAGCAATGGCGATGAAGGCTGCGTTACGGATAACAGAGACAGAAGCGATACGAGTCATCCCGATAACCCCTGTATTTTCGCCGTAGGTCGTATTAGCCGGCCCACCGAGGAAGGCAGATACAGATGTCGCGATACCGTCACCGAGAAGCGTACGGTGAAGTCCCGGTTTTTTTAGGAATTGACGGCCACAGATTTGGCTCAAAACTGTGTGGTCTCCGATGTGTTCTGAAATGGTTACGATAGCGATAGGCAAGATGGCGATTGTTTCAGGACCGAAGTACAAGTTGTACTCTTTAAAGGCACCACCCGTGCTAAATGGCAAGTAGAAACCAGGAATTTCAAACCAGTTGGCTTGAAGGACTGGGGTAAAGTCAACCAAACCAAGAAGCATTGCGAAAATGTACCCACCGATGATGGCAAAGAGGAAAGGAATGATACGAAGGAAACCTTTTCCTTTTGTATTGATAAAGGCGGCAATCAAGAACGTCACGACAGCTACAAGAGCGTTCTTCCAGTTTCCGTCTGCTACGAGTCCAGCATTCGTTACAGCAGAACCAGCAAGACCAAGACCGATAACGATGATCATAGGTCCGATAATGATTGGGGGCAAGAGTTTGTCAATCCATTTCGTACCTGCAAAACGAACACTTGCTGCTACAAGGACATAGACCAAACCAGTCAAGATGACCCCAGTTTGAGCAGCAGATACATCGCCTCCCATTTCTTTCATGGCTAGAGACATAGCTGTGATAAAGGCGAATGAAGAACCTAGGTAAACTGGAACCTTAAAGCCAGTAGAAATCATGTAGATAAGAGTTCCAATACCGGATGCAAAGAGAGCAACCGATACGGGCATTCCCAAAATTAAGGGAACGAGAATGGTTGCACCAAACATGGCAAACACGTGCTGGAAGCTTAGAAGAATACCTTTACCAGCAGAAGGACGTTGATCAACGTCTAGTAACAAGTCAACAGTTGATTCCTGTTTCATAAAAACCTCACTTTTGGGCACCAAAAAAGAGCCCATTATTTTGCAGCAATAGGCCCTCAGAGTAAGACTTTTTAAAAAATAGCTATCTTTTAAAAATTTATATAAATCTGCGCCTTCGTCACCTCACAGGATGACATTAAAAACCTTTGCTTGTGATAGTATAGCAGAAAAAATTCGTTTTGTAAACGAATTTTTCCCGATCCGAGAAACAAAAAAGCGAGGCAGATTTTGTAAATCATTTTTTCCCGAGCCCAGAAATACGAGAGCGGGGTCCGTTTTGTAAACGAATTTTTCCCGAGCCCAGAAATACGAGAGCGAAGTTGATTTTGTAAATGGTTTTCTGAATTTTAAACAAGGGGGCACCATTGTTTAAAGTGGGCGTTTGTTGGGCATGCCAGCCTTTCTTGGGTACTTGTTAGGTGTTTCCTTTTTCTTTTCGACCACAGTGATGTAGCGCGGATCTCCATTTGGTAGGGCGTAGCTGAGATTGTCTTCGACCTTGCTGAAGAGGAGGTTGAGGGCATTCTGGGCTTCTAGCAATTCCTCGGGGGCATTGCTGGCCTTGAGTGCCAATAGTTTTCCGCCGACTTTAAGATAGGGAATGGTCAGTTCAGACAAAACCTGCATACGGGCAACCGCACGAGCCGTCACCACATCAAACTGGGCACGGAAGTTCTTGTCTTGAGCAAAGTCTTCTGCCCGTCCATGGTAGAAGTGAACACCATCCAAATCCAGCTCTTGAGCCAAAAGTTGAAGGAAGTTGATGCGCTTATTGAGCGAATCAATGATGGTCACATCTAACTGTGGATAGAGGATTTTCATGGGCAGACTAGGAAATCCTGCCCCCGCTCCGATATCAAGAAGTTTGATAGTTTCATTTGAAATCAAGCCTTGCAGAATAGGTGCAATCGAATCATAAAAATGTTTGAGATAAACTTCTTCTTTGTCTGTAATAGCGGTCAGGTTAATCTTTTCATTCCACTCGACCAAGAGCTCAAAATAGCGTTCAAATTGGTTCTTTTGCTGGTCCGAAAGTGGAAGATTTTGCTCAGCTAGTAGGCTGTAAAATGTTTCTGGTTTCATAGTAGTTTCCTTCTCTAGTATCATCTTATTTTACCATATTCATTAAAAATTTGATATACTGGTAGTAATCTAAAAGCAGAAAGGAATAAGATTATGACTTGGATTATTCTTGGAGTTTTGGCTCTGATTGTTATTTTTGTGATTGTTAGCTATAACGGTTTGGTTAAAAATCGTATGCAGACCAAGGAGGCTTGGAGCCAGATAGATGTTCAGTTGAAGCGTCGTAATGATCTCCTCCCAAACTTGATTGAAACAGTCAAAGGCTATGCGAAATATGAAGGTTCTACTTTGGAAAAAGTAACAGAACTTCGTAGACAAGTAGCCGCAGCAACTTCACCAGCTGAAGCTATGAAGGCCAGTGATGCCCTTACCCGCCAGATTTCTGGTATCTTTGCAGTAGCAGAGAATTACCCAGACTTGAAAGCTAGTGCTAACTTTATCAAATTGCAAGAAGAGTTGACCAATACAGAAAATAAAATTTCTTACTCACGCCAACTCTACAACAGTGTTGTCAGCAACTACAATGTAAAACTTGAAAGCTTCCCAAGTAACATCATCGCAGGACTATTTGGCTTTAAAGCTGCAGACTTCCTTCAAACACCTGAAGAGGAAAAGGCAGTTCCTAAAGTTGACTTTAGCGGTTTAGGTGACTAAGATGTTGTTTGATCAAATTGCGTGCAATAAACGAAAAACCTGGATTTTGTTGCTGGTTTTCTTCCTACTCTTGGCCTTGGTTGGTTATGCGGTTGGCTATCTCTTTATGCGTTCAGGTCTTGGTGGCATGATTATTGCCTTGATTATCGGCCTTATCTACGCTCTGACCATGATCTTTCAATCGACAGAGATTGTCATGTCTATGAATGGGGCGCGTGAGGTTGATGAGCAAACAGCACCAGACCTCTACCATGTAGTGGAAGATATGGCCATGGTCGCTCAGATTCCCATGCCACGTGTTTTCATCATTGAGGATTCTTCTTTAAATGCCTTTGCAACAGGTTCGAATCCGCAGAATGCCGCAGTTGCAGCCACTTCGGGTCTTCTAGCCATCATGAATCGTGATGAGCTAGAAGCTGTTATGGGTCATGAAGTCAGTCATATCCGAAACTACGATATCCGCATTTCGACCATTGCAGTTGCCCTTGCTAGTGCTATTACACTGCTATCTAGCATGGCTGGTCGGATGATGTGGTGGGGTGGCGCAGGCCGCAGACGGAGCGATAATGATCGTGATGGAAATGGTCTAGAGATTATCATGCTTGTTATCTCTCTCCTAGCTATCGTTCTAGCACCTCTCGCAGCAACCTTGGTGCAACTAGCTATTTCCCGTCAGAGGGAATTTCTGGCGGATGCATCCAGTGTGGAGCTGACTCGCAATCCTCAAGGGATGATCAATGCCTTGCGCAAGTTGGACAATAGCGAGCCAATGCATCACCATGTCGATGATGCTAGCAGCGCACTTTATATCAATGATCCCAAGAAAGGTGGCGGACTCCAAAAACTATTTTACACCCACCCACCTATCTCAGAACGAATTGAGCGTTTGAAACAGATGTAAACAAAATCCAGAGAAGTTTCTCTGGATTTTTGCTGTGTTCAACATTTATAAATCTTGTAAATCAAAAACTTCCAAACCATTTTCTGTCAAACGATAGATACTCGTACAGACCTCTTTTAAGAAGCGTCTGTCATGCGAAACAGTGATCAGACCGCCGGGATAAGAGGCAAAGAGTTTTCTGATTTCGGGTTGAGAAGTGGGAGAAAAGTTTCGTGTCGGCTCATCGAGAATGAGAAAGTTTGGTTTGCGCAACACTAAATCCAACAGAAGCAGTTTGCCTTGTTGACCACCAGATAAAGAATGAATTTGGTGGTGCATCTCTGGATAACTGAAATTGAGACTGGCTAAGTGAGATTGGACTTTCTGTAATTCCTCTTTTTGCCCTGTTTGGCTGAGATAGGCTACTGGAGATAAATTCAATTGCAGTTTTTTGTGGTAATCTTGTGGCATAAAACCAAGCGAAATCTCTCTTTTGTTGCTTAGGAGTTGTTGTAACTTGCATAACAGAGTCGATTTTCCAACACCATTAGGCCCGATAATACCAATTTTATCTTGACCACGGACCGTTAGTTGTAATTTCTGAGCTAAAATGCGTTCGCCAATGGATAAATTTTCCTTTTCCAGTTGGATTAAGACTTTAGAAGCCGGTAATGGTTGGATATCTGAAAAGAAAAGTTGGATTTGTTCCTCGTCAAGTGGCTTTTGGGTCATGGACTGGGCTTCCTTTTCAAAGCGTTTTTCTTGAGAGAGTACATTTTTCATCTTTTTAGCCAATAGGCGCCCGGCAACATCATTTTTAGTATTTCGCAAAGCATTTTCTACATTCTGCTTAACTCGGCGATGTTTTTCCATGGTTTTATCATAGGCTCTCTGGTCGTTAGCAGCTTGCCGGCTTTGTCTGGCAAAATTAGCCTTTCTCTGCTCACTATAGCGATTATAGTCTAAATGCTCGACTAGGGTTTCGGCTTCTTTCCGGTGTTTAACAAGGCGTAAATGGATAATAGTATCTGCCGTTTGAGAAAGAAAGTCTTCATCATGGGAAATGAAAATAACAGTTTGTCTAATCTTTCGAATCTGACTTTTTAGCCAATCAACCGTTTCAAGGTCTAAGTCATTTGAAGGTTCATCTAAAAATAGAATCTCAAAAGGCTTTGCCAACTCATGGATGAGTTGAACTTTCAAAGCTTCGCCCCCTGATAGACTGCCAATCTCTTGGTCGCTAGCAAAACGGTCGCTATCAAAGTGCAATTCCTCCGCCAAACGATAAAGAATGCTGTAGTCTAAATCAGCAGAATCCAAAAAGAAGTAGTCGTGTAGAGTTTTCTTTTTCAGGTCCTCAGCTAGTTTTTGAGGAATGTAGGCCAGTGATTGAAGGTCAGACTGAATGTCGCCCTTGATAGTAAAATCAGGCAATGCTTCCCCCATTAAAGCTCGTAGTAAAGTCGATTTACCATTTCCTTCTTCACCAATAATAGCAACCTTTTCCCCGTCTTGGATAGTCATGCTTAAGTCAGATACAAGGTCTCGTAAATCTTTGTTTTGTGTGATGGTCAGATGATTGATTTTTATCATATTGTTGCCCTTTCTAGAATGTCGATAGTGCATAACAAAAAGCTCTACTTTATCTAGTAGAGCCCAAAGTCACTGTCAAAACTCTGTTATCCTCGTTGAAAAACTCGTCAAACTAGCTTGGAGTTGTCTAACCCAACCCAAGAGGAGCATAATTTTCTAGTTTTTTGATTTTCAATGGGGACAAGATACTAGAAAATCTAGTATAAAAAGAGCACACAAAAAGAGACAAAAACAAGATCTACTAAATAAAGGTTCTTTATTTGATAGATTAGTTGTTCATGTCTCCCTTACCTCCGAGTATTAGTACCTCTATCCTATACCTTTCAGGAAATTTTGTCAATAGAAAATCCAAAATTCTAAACTCTAAAATCCAAAAACAGGTCCATAGAGAGTCAGTACGTGTTTGACATGTTCGTAGTGGAACTTGTCATAGTTGCGCCAAGCGGTGCGTGCTTGATCATTCAGTTTTAGGCTACCCAGTCCAATCAGAAGACTGGTACGTTGGTAAAATTTCTCAAGGTCGATTAAGATACTGTTGTCCAGCTTTTCTGCTTTTTTTAGTTCCTTAAGAGTAGTGTTCAGCAGCTCTTGCAGTCGAAGATCATCGGCTGTACCTTGTTTGCAGCTTTGGTAGCTTTTATTTAACTCGGAAAGGAGTTGGTAAGCTTCAGTGATGAGTGCTTTGTCTTCCATGTAAGCATCCTCCTTGCTCTGGTGTATTCTTGCCTATAGTATAGCACTAAATAGAAAATATGTCATAGTAAATATGTTAAAAAATGAGGTTTTAATATCAAAGTTTGGAAAGCTGATTTATAGCCTTTTCATGGTATAATCAAGTGAGTACATCTTTATGGAGGAAATATGAAGTTAAATATTCAAGAAATTCGTAAGCAATCGGAAGGCCTGCATTTTGAACAAGCTTTAGACCTGGCATCAGACTTACGTAACCGTAATCAAGAAATTTTAGATGCCAAAGATATCCTTGCGGTGGGAAAGGTCCAATACGAAGACCGTATGTATTTCTTAGGTTATCAACTATCTTACACCATTGTTCTTGCTTCCAGCCGCAGTATGGAGCCAGTTGAGTTGGCTGAGTCTTATCCAGTCTCAGAGGTCTTCATGGAAGGAGCGACTAACCAACTGGACCAGGAAGTTCTTGATGATGACCTGGTCTTGCCTATCGAAAATGGGGAAATCGACCTTGCTGAGAGCGTAGCAGATAATATCCTGCTCAATATCCCTATCAAAGTCTTGACGGCAGAAGAAGAGGCGGGCCAAGGTTTTGTGTCTGGAAATGACTGGCAAATCATGACTGAGGAAGAATACCAAGCTCAACAAGCAGTCAAGAAAGAAGAAAACAGTCCATTTGCTGGCTTGCAAGGACTATTTGATGGAGACGAGTAGATGGTTTTATCCAAGAAACGTGCCCGTCATGTCATAGAGGAAATTATTGCCCTTTTTCCAGATGCTAAGCCTAGTCTTGATTTTACCAATCATTTTGAACTCTTGGTTGCAGTGATGCTGTCAGCCCAGACCACAGATGCAGCGGTCAATAAGGCCACACCAGAGCTCTTTGCTGCCTTTCCAACGCCACAAGCCATGTCTGTAGCGACAGAGAGTGAAATTGCTTCACACATTTCTCACCTGGGACTGTATCGAAATAAGGCTAAATTCCTTAAAAAATGTGCCCAACAGTTACTAGACGATTTTGACGGTCAAGTGCCTCAGACTCGAGAGGAATTAGAAAGTCTAGCGGGTGTTGGTCGTAAGACAGCCAATGTTGTCATGAGTGTGGGCTTTGGAATCCCAGCCTTCGCAGTCGATACTCATGTGGAGCGTATTTGCAAACATCACGATATCGTTAAAAAATCAGCTACGCCACTTGAAGTAGAAAAACGTGTCATGGACGTCCTACCACCAGAAGAATGGTTAGCAGCCCACCAGGCCATGATTTACTTTGGACGAGCTATCTGTCATCCTAAAAATCCAGAATGTGACCACTATCCCCAGTTATATGATTTTAGCAATGTTTAAGCGGACTCTGAAAAAGTTTTTGCTTGATTTTAAGGGTGCTTTGTGCTATAGTAAATGATAACTAAATAGTCCTTTAAACCTGTCCCGTGAGGCAGGCAAGGAGCGCGATAAAGTAGAAGGGTGAAGTCTATACTGTTTACAGTAGGGCTCGCTTGGCTATACATTTCAAGTCTCCTTGTAGAAGGAGACTTTTCTTTTTGGAGGTTTGTCATGAAGACAAAAGAAGTTGTAGACGAATTGACTGTCAAACGAGCGATTACGCGAATTACTTATGAGATTATCGAGCGCAATAAAGATTTGAATAAAATTATCTTAGCTGGGATAAAAACGCGTGGTGTTTTCATCGCTCATCGTATCAAAGAACGCTTGGAGCAGTTGGAAAACATCACTGTTCCTGTTGTGGAATTGGACACCAAACCTTTCCGTGATGATGTTAAAAGCGGAGAAGATACTTCTTTGATTTCTGTTGATGTGACTGACCGTGAAGTTATCTTGGTGGATGATGTACTCTATACAGGCCGTACCATCCGTGCTGCTATCGATAACATTGTCGGACATGGTCGTCCTGCGCGCGTGAGTCTTGCGGTGCTGGTAGATCGTGGACATAGAGAATTGCCAATCCGTCCAGATTACGTTGGGAAAAATATCCCAACTAGCCGTTCTGAAGAAATCATCGTAGAGATGACAGAACTTGATGGCCAAGACAGAGTTCTGATTACTGAAGAAGCTTAGAAAGCTGAAGGAGTAGCCATGTCAGAAAATCAACAAGCATTGAACCATGTGGTTTCCATGGAAGACCTCACTGTCGATCAAGTGATGAAATTGATCAAACGAGGTATCGAGTTTAAAAACGGAGCCCAACTTCCCTACGAGAACAAACCTATCGTGTCTAATCTCTTCTTTGAAGATTCTACACGGACACATAAGTCCTTTGAAGTGGCAGAGATTAAGCTAGGGTTGGAGCGACTGGACTTTGATGTGAAGACTAGTTCGGTCAATAAGGGTGAGACATTGTATGATACCATCTTGACCCTATCTGCTCTAGGAGTGGATGTCTGTGTGATTCGCCACCCAGAGGTCGACTATTACAGAGAGTTGATTGCGAGTCCATCAATTACGACTTCCATCATCAATGGTGGGGATGGTTCGGGACAACATCCTAGTCAGAGTTTGCTTGATTTGATGACTATTTATGAAGAATTTGGCCACTTTGAGGGTCTCAAGGTTGCTATTGCAGGCGACTTGGACCACTCACGTGTTGCCAAATCCAATATGCAGATTTTGAAACGCTTGGGAGCTGAACTGTTCTTTGCAGGACCTGAGGAATGGAGAAGTCAAGAGTTTGCGGACTATGGACAGTTTGTAACTATTGATGAGATTGTTGATCATGTGGATGTTTTGATGTTGCTCCGCGTTCAACATGAACGCCATGATAGTGGAGCAGTCTTTTCAAAAGAAGACTACCATGCTCAACACGGTTTGAACCAAGGACGCTATAATCGCTTAAAAGAAGAAGCCATTATTATGCATCCTGCTCCAGTGAATCGCGATGTGGAAATTGCTGACCACTTGGTTGAAGCGCCAAAATCACGCATTGTCCAACAAATGACCAACGGTGTCTTTGTTCGAATGGCAATCTTAGAATCCGTATTGGCGAGTAGAAACGCCAACTAAAACACAAGACGTTAAAAGACGCCATTGAGCGTCCACGAGAGGTGAAAATATGACAAAAAGACTTCTAGTATTAGAAGATGGCACAGTTTTTGAAGGCAAGGCCTTCGGAGCAGATATTGATGTAACAGGCGAAATCG
>CAUVSV010000011.1:0-46917 GCA_963554735.1 Streptococcus oralis | reverse complement strand
TTTTATAAAAGCGGAGAAAAGTCTTGATATTACGCTGTTTTTAGTCCAACTGAAATTCATACTTTCCAAACCAGGTCTTAAGAAAAAAGGTAGAGAAAAAGGTAGAGTTTGGATTGAAATACAGTGCAATATATCGCATTTGGCAAAAAGAAAAAACGCTTTAAATCAGCGTTTTTCTTATGTATTGATTCGTATTGAACCCCTACTTAACTTCTGTAAACACTACGTGCTTGCGAAGTTTTGGTGAGTATTTCTTCAATTGAAGACGGTCTGGAGTGTTACGTTTGTTTTTAGAAGTAAGGTACAAGCGTTCACCAGATTCTTTGTGTTCAAGTGTGATATTTACGCGCATGGTATCTCCCTTCTATTATTCAGCTGATGCAGCTTTAGCGATTTTACGTCCTTTGTAGTATCCTTTAAGTGATACGCGGTGAGAACGTGAGTAATCTCCAGTAGTTTCGTCAAAGTTTACAGATGGAGCTGTTACTTTGTAGTGTGTACGACGTTTGTTTTTCTTCGCTTTTGAAGTGCGACGTGCAGGTACTGCCATTTTGATTTCTCCTTTAGGTATTTATATTCGATTCAATCTAGTGATTTTCATCAACCATACTAGGATAACACATTTTTTTTGTAAAGTAAAGTTACTTGACAAAAAAAGATAAAAAAATTAGAAGCTAGTAATCGAAATTTTCTGAAAATTCAAGAATTTTATTCTGTTCTTCATGCGGAAATTGTGCTATAATGGTAAAAACTGAAATGGGAGGGAACAAATGACAGAATTAGATACACGTCACCGCAGTAGCGTTTATGACAGTATGGTGAAATCACCAAACCGTGCCATGCTTCGTGCCACTGGAATGACAGATAAGGACTTTGAAACACCGATTGTGGGAGTGATTTCAACTTGGGCGGAAAATACACCATGTAACATTCACTTGCATGATTTTGGGAAATTGGCTAAAGAAGGTGTCAAATCTGCGGGCGCTTGGCCTGTTCAGTTTGGAACCATTACCGTAGCAGACGGGATCGCCATGGGAACGCCTGGTATGCGTTTCTCTCTAACATCTCGTGACATCATCGCGGACTCTATTGAGGCTGCGATGGGTGGTCACAACGTGGATGCCTTTGTCGCTATCGGTGGCTGTGACAAGAACATGCCTGGTTCTATGATTGCCATTGCCAATATGGATATTCCAGCTATTTTCGCCTATGGTGGTACTATTGCACCGGGAAATCTTGATGGCAAAGACATTGACTTGGTTTCTGTCTTTGAGGGTATCGGAAAATGGAACCATGGTGACATGACAGCTGAGGACGTGAAACGTCTCGAATGTAATGCCTGCCCTGGCCCTGGTGGCTGTGGTGGTATGTATACAGCTAATACCATGGCAACTGCTATCGAAGTTCTCGGTATGAGTTTGCCAGGATCTTCATCTCATCCAGCTGAATCAGCTGACAAGAAAGAAGATATCGAAGCAGCAGGACGTGCTGTTGTCAAGATGCTGGAGCTTGGTCTCAAACCATCAGATATCTTGACTCGTGAAGCTTTTGAAGATGCCATCACTGTAACGATGGCTCTCGGTGGTTCTACAAATGCCACTCTTCACTTGCTTGCCATTGCCCATGCGGCTAATGTTGACTTGTCCCTTGAGGACTTCAATACGATCCAAGAACGTGTGCCTCACTTGGCCGACTTGAAACCATCTGGCCAGTATGTCTTCCAAGATCTCTACGAAGTCGGTGGTGTGCCAGCGGTTATGAAATACCTCTTGGCAAATGGTTTCCTTCATGGCGACCGCATCACATGTACTGGTAAGACAGTCGCTGAAAACTTGGCTGACTTTGCAGACCTTACACCAGGTCAAAAAGTCATCATGCCGCTTGAAAATCCAAAACGTGCAGACGGTCCGCTTATCATCTTGAACGGGAACCTTGCCCCTGATGGTGCGGTTGCTAAGGTATCAGGTGTTAAAGTTCGTCGTCACGTTGGACCAGCTAAGGTCTTTGACTCAGAAGAAGATGCTATCCAGGCTGTTCTGACAGATGAAATCGTTGATGGCGATGTAGTTGTTGTCCGTTTCGTTGGGCCTAAGGGTGGTCCTGGTATGCCTGAGATGCTATCCCTTTCATCCATGATCGTTGGTAAAGGTCAAGGAGACAAGGTTGCCCTCTTGACGGATGGACGCTTCTCTGGTGGTACTTATGGTCTGGTTGTCGGACATATCGCTCCTGAAGCTCAGGATGGTGGACCGATTGCTTACCTCCGTACAGGTGATATCGTTACGGTTGACCAAGATACCAAAGAAATTTCCATGGCCGTATCAGAAGAAGAACTTGAAAAACGCAAGGCAGAAACAACCTTGCCACCTCTTTACAGCCGTGGTGTTCTCGGTAAATATGCCCATATCGTATCATCTGCTTCACGCGGAGCCGTGACAGACTTCTGGAACATGGACAAGTCAGGTAAAAAGTAAACTCATACTCTTCGAAAATCTCTTCAAACCACATCAACATCGCCTTGCCGTACTCAAGTACAGCCTGCGGCTAGTTTCCTAGTTTGCTCTTTGATTTTCATTGAGTATCAAAAAGCAAGCCATCTTCGGCTTGCTTCTTTTTATCTTCAAAAGTGATTTGCCTGCTTAACGAGGTGGCAGTCCAAGGGCAATACGGCCGTAGCGACTGATTCGTGTGATCTTCCAGGCAGGCGACCAGGTAACCTCAACCTTGACATCTTCGATACCCTCGATTTGTTTCAGACCTGCGACGATTTCGATAGGCAGGCTTTCGGCGCAATCGCAGGCAGTGTCGGTGAAGGTCATGACAATCTTGCAGAGACCTGTTTCATCTAGACTGATTTCATAAATCAGCCCTAGATTGTAAACATCCAATTCCACATCTGTATCAAAAACCTTCTCTAGTTTTTCGATAATTTGATCTTGTAAGGCCAAAGCTCGGTCATTGATTTTGATATCGTCTCTCATAACAGTCCCTCCACGTGACAAATATCCTCTATTTTCTCATAATTCTGACAATTTGGCAAGTTTTTGATGAATTTTCTGAAAAATATGATAGAATGAAGAAAATATGGAATCAAGGGGAAGTCTATGGAGCAGATTGGAAAAGTCTTTAGACAATTACGAGAGTCAAGAAATATCTCGCTGAGACAAGCAACTGGGGGACAATTTTCGCCGTCCATGTTGTCCCGATTTGAAACAGGTCAGAGTGAGCTTTCGGTGGAAAAGTTTCTATTTGCCCTAGAAAATATATCTGCTAGTGTAGAGGAAATCCTCTTTCTGACGAGAGGTTTTCAGTATGATACAGATTCTGAGTTGAGAAAAGAAATCATAGATGTCTTGGATCCAAAGAATATAGCTCCGCTTGAGGACTTGTATCGCAAGGAGTATCAAAAGCATGCCCATTCTCAAAACAAACAGAAACATATTCTAAATGCCATCATTATCAAGTCTTATATGAAGAGCATGGATGAAAGGGTAGAGTTAACAGCAGAGGAAGGGAAAGTCCTTCATGATTATTTGTTTTCTACCGAGATTTGGGGAATCTATGAACTCAATTTATTTTCAGTCAGTTCACCATTTCTATCTGTTTCTCTTTTTACTAGATATGTACGAGAAATGGTACGTAAATCTGATTTTCTAATGGAAATGTCTGGTAATCGAAATCTGTTTCACACTATACTATTGAATGGCTTTTTAGCCAGCATTGAGTGTGAAGAATTTACCAATGCCTCTTATTTTAAACGTGTCATCAAAGAGCATTTCTACAAGGAAAATGAGACCTATTTCCGAATTGTCTATTTGTGGGCTGAAGGTCTTCTTGATAGCAAGCAGGGTAGAGTCAAGGAAGGGCAGAAAAAGATGGAAGATGCTGTCCATATTTTTGAGATGCTTGGTTGTAACAAATCTGCTGAATACTACAGAAATACAACCGATTGTTGAATATCTGCAAACTAAGAAAATAATTTGAAAATTTAAGCGATAGAACTTTTGACTACTCTCAGGTCGTTACAAAAGTTCTATCGTTTCTTTGCTCATTTTATGTGTTGCATATATTCAAAAGTTTTCCCTTTCAATTTCTAAGTGCTATACTATAGTCATACTTCACATAGGGATTATAACAAGAAGGGAGATTACCTATGAAACTATTGTTTAGAAATCAAGCTTATCGACTCTTGACTTTGTCGCGCTTCTTCAATGCTTTTGGTGCTTCGATTTTTAACCTAGTATTTATCGTTTATGCATCGACCTTGCCACAAGCCTCTTTTGCTGTTGCTATGGCGAATATTGTCATGATTCTTCCGACTCTCTTTACAGTTTTTGTAGGGATTCGGGCAGATTACACAAGGGACAAGGTCAAATGGATGGTCTATAGCGGTTTGTTTCAGGCGGTTTTATTTTTTCTGGCAGCCCTAGTTGTTCAGCAAGCTAGTCTCTTTGCCTTTTCTAGCCTGTGTTTGATCAATGTCATCAGTGATTTGATCAGTGATTTTGCTGGTGGTTTGCGAATGCCTCTCGTTAAGGAAAAAGTAGCTGAAGAGGATCTGATGGAAGCTTATTCTTTTTCCCAGTTTATCACATATATTTCAGCTATTGGTGGTCAAGCTTTTGGAGTTTGGCTCTTAGGTCTATCGGTCAACAATTTTTCCCTTGTTGCGGGAATCAATGCCTGCTTTTTCCTAGTATCAGCCTTTATTCTCTTTTTAGGAAAAAGCAAATTGAGTCTGTCAATGTCATCTGCTGATGGTGAAAACCTAAAAAATGAGAAGCTTTCTATCAAAGACCAGTTTCTAACAATTTACCGAAATTTACGTCTCGTTTTTCTTAAAGGTGGACAGAAAAACTTTGGTTTCATGATCTTTGCTGTCTTGCTTATTAATGCCTTGGGTGGGGCTTTAGGAAGCATCTATAACATCTTCTTTTTGAGCCATTCTCTCTTGAATTTTTCTTACACAGAGGCACTATTTATCAATCAATTCTGTGTTTTAGTAGCAATCATCATCAGTAGCCTTACGGGCAATGATTATTTTGGGAAGCAGTCTTTGCCTAGATTGATGATGTGGGCGACCGTAGGACTCAGTCTAATTGGTCTAGCTAATGTATTCAATCAAGTCGTGCTTGGTTTGCTATTTCTATTTTTAACTCTCTATGTGTCTGGTAAAGTTCAACCAAAGATTAGTGCCATGCTCATGAAAAATCTAGCTCCAGAGGTTCTAGCTCGTACCAGTAATTTTTTAGGTTTATTGTTTACCTTATCCATACCTGTGGGAACAGCTTGTTTTTCACTTATAGCTGTATGGAATATACAGTTGACTTGGATGCTGTTTGTTGGTCTCTCCTTGCTAGCTATTCTTTTGACAGTTATTAATCTCAAAAATGATATCTAAATCCTAATTTTTTTCTCACTGTTTTAATCCTCCTATTTATGGTAAAATAAGACTATTAAGTTTAAAGAGGATTCCCTATGAAATTACAAAAACCTAAAGGAACGCAGGATATTTTACCTGCTGAGTCTGCCAAGTGGCAGTACGTTGAGGGCTTTGCCCGTGAAATTTTCAAGCGCTATAACTATGCAGAAGTGCGCACGCCTATTTTTGAGCATTACGAGGTCATCAGTCGCTCTGTCGGAGATACGACCGATATCGTAACCAAGGAAATGTATGATTTTTATGACAAGGGTGACCGCCATATTACCCTTCGTCCAGAAGGAACTGCGCCTGTTGTCCGTTCCTATGTGGAAAATAAACTCTTTGCCCCAGAAGTGCAAAAGCCAAGTAAGTTCTACTATATGGGCCCTATGTTCCGTTATGAGCGTCCACAAGCAGGTCGTTTACGCCAGTTCCACCAGATTGGTGTCGAGTGCTTTGGCTCTAGTAATCCAGCTACCGATGTGGAAACCATCGCTATGGCGGCTCATTTCTTGAAAGAAATCGGCATCCAAGGTGTCAAATTGCACCTCAACACTCTTGGAAATCCTGAGAGCCGTGCTGCCTATCGTCAGGCTTTGATTGACTATTTGACACCGCTCAAGGAGACCTTGTCTAAGGATAGCCAACGTCGTTTGGAGGAAAATCCTCTCCGTGTCTTGGACTCTAAGGAAAAAGAAGACAAGGTGGCTGTAGAGAATGCGCCGTCTATTTTGGACTTCCTTGATGAAGAAAGCCAGGCTCATTTTGATGCTGTGCGTCAGATGTTGGAAAATCTTGGAGTAGACTATATCATCGATACCAATATGGTGCGTGGTCTGGACTACTACAACCACACGATTTTCGAGTTTATCACTGAGATTGAGGGCAATGACCTGACGGTCTGTGCAGGTGGTCGCTACGATGGCTTGGTTGCTTATTTTGGAGGCCCTGAAACTGCTGGATTTGGTTTTGGACTTGGTGTAGAGCGCCTGCTCCTCATCCTTGAAAAGCAAGGTGTGGCTCTCCCTATCGAAAACGCTCTAGATGTTTATATCGCAGTTTTGGGTGAAGGAGCAAATGTTAAGGCCTTGGAGTTGGTACAAGCCCTTCGCCAACAAGGATTCAAAGCAGAGCGTGATTACCTCAACCGTAAACTCAAAGCTCAGTTCAAGTCCGCCGATGTCTTTGCGGCTAAGACTCTCATTACTCTAGGCGAGAGTGAAGTTGAAAGCGGACAAGTGACGGTCAAAAACAACCAAACTCGAGAAGAAGTTCAAGTGTCACTTGATGCTATCAATCAAAATTTCTCAGAAATCTTTGAAAAATTAGGCTTTTAATAGTAGAAAAACTGGTCAGGACCTTACTCCTGACTCTCTTTTTCCTAGGATCAACATTGCTTTTGCTTGCTTAAAAATATCTTTATAAAATCATTACTACCGGTTCTATTTTTGCAAGAGGAATTCACTGATTAACTCTTTTAGTTGCGACTGTATTCCACATTTTTATCAAGATGATGTGAATAACAATGCTAAGTCTTCATTCCAAATAGGAGGTCCATATGAAATTACTTAAAAATCTTGGCTGGTTTCTTCTAGCTGTTCTATCCTTTTTCTTTGGCTATGGTCTGGTTCAGAGTACGGCGCTGTCAGCTCTTGGACTAGGGGCTTCAATCTTTGGAGTCTTACCACTTTATGTCGTCCTATCAGGGGCCTATGTTTATGGAGTTTACAGATGGTATCAGACAGAAAAGGTTAGCATCCAGACGACAGCTTTTAATCGTTATATCTGGTTGCCTACTCTGGTTTTGCTAGTGGCGATTACAGCCCAGTTCTTTTTGCCAGAAGATCCGTCAGTCAATCAACAAATCGTATCACAATTGACAGTTGCTCAGCCTGTCTTTGGTTTCTTTATGGTAGTGGTCTTTGCTCCTCTGACGGAAGAACTCATCTTTAGAGGGTTGCTGGCGCGCTATCTCTTTCCTAAGCAGAACAACAGCAAACAGACAGCTCTGTTTCTCCTCGTATCAAGTGTGCTTTTTGCCTTGATTCATTTTCCAGGGACTTTGCAACAGTTTTTAGTTTATGCTAGTCTGGGATTGAGTTTGGGACTGGCTTATGTAAGCCGAAAAGGTCTTCTTTACAGCATTTCTCTCCACGCTTTGAATAATTTAATCGGCTTTTTGATGATACTCATGCTATAATAGTGTCAGGAGGTCACATGAAACGAGTAATTTTATTAGCAGTGATACAGGCGGTCGTTCTCTTCTTTATCATCGGGGCACTTGCCTATGCCTTTAAAGGCGACTTCTTTTACAACTATCTAGCGGTTGTCTTTGCGCCTATTGCAGGTGTCTTGCGTTTTGCGACAGCTTATGCGACGGAGATTGTTCTACCTAAAAAGGCAGCTGAGATTGCTGAAAAGCGTAAAAAAGGTTAAGAATCATAATCAGAGAATCCGATGACGTTTTCATCGGATTTTTTGTCTGTTCGTTTTGATTTCTAAAGACAATCAAACTTTTCTGCTGATTTTCATGAAGAGCCTGCGCTTTTATGGTAAAATAGTAACAGAATAAAAGAGGAGAGAAAACATGAAACGTAGTATGTATGCTGGTCGTGTTCGTGAGGAACATATCGGACAAGAAATTACTTTGAAAGGATGGGTTGGCCGTCGTCGTGACTTGGGTGGTTTAATCTTTATCGACCTTCGTGACCGTGAAGGAATCATGCAGTTGGTTATCAACCCTGAAAAAGTATCTGCAGAGGTCATGGCAACAGCTGAAAGTCTTCGCAGTGAGTTTGTCATCGAGGTGACGGGTCAGGTTGCAGCACGTGAGCAAGCTAATGATAAATTGCCGACTGGTGCAGTTGAGTTGAACGTGACAGCTTTGACGGTGCTTAATACAGCCAAAACAACACCTTTTGAGATTAAAGATGGGATTGAGGCCAATGACGATACACGTTTGCGTTACCGTTACCTTGACCTTCGTCGTCCAGAAATGCTAGAAAACCTTAAGCTTCGTGCCAAGGTGACCCACTCTATCCGTAATTACTTGGATGAGTTGGAGTTTATCGATGTGGAGACGCCATTCCTTTCGAAGTCAACGCCAGAAGGGGCGCGTGACTATTTGGTGCCATCTCGTGTCAATAAAGGGCATTTCTACGCTCTTCCTCAAAGTCCACAAATCACTAAGCAATTGTTGATGAATGCTGGTTTCGACCGCTATTACCAAATCGTCAAATGTTTCCGTGATGAAGACTTGCGTGGTGATCGTCAGCCTGAGTTCACCCAGGTCGACTTGGAAACATCCTTCCTTACGGAGCAAGAAATCCAAGATATTACAGAAGGATTGATTGCGCGCGTGATGAAAGAAACCAAAGGCATCGAAGTAACTCTTCCATTTCCTCGTATGAAGTATGATGATGCTATGGCCTTTTACGGTTCTGA
The DNA here is from genome assembly GCA_963554735.1 of Streptococcus oralis. GTDB lineage: Bacteria > Bacillota > Bacilli > Lactobacillales > Streptococcaceae > Streptococcus > Streptococcus oralis_CX. The sequence continues at coordinate 38,051 of CAUVSV010000011.1, read as the reverse complement.
TAAGCCAGATACTCGTTTTGATATGTTGCTTCAGGACTTGACAGAAGTGGTTAGAGGTGTTGATTTCAAAGTCTTTTCAGAAGCACCTGCCGTTAAAGCTATTGTGGTCAAAGGAGCTGCGGATAACTACTCACGTAAAGACATTGACAAGATGACTGAAGTAGCTAAACAGTACGGTGCTAAAGGTCTTGCTTGGGTCAAGGTTGTGGATGGAGAATTAAACGGACCAGTTGCCAAGTTCTTGACTGGTATCCAAGCAGAATTGACTGCAGCACTTGATCTTGAAGATAAGGACTTGGTTCTCTTTGTGGCAGATACGCTTGAGGTAGCCAATGCAACACTAGGCGCCCTTCGTGGCCGTATCGCCAAAGAGCTGGGCTTGATTGATAACGATAAATTCAATTTCCTTTGGGTAGTTGACTGGCCAATGTTTGAATGGTCTGAAGAAGAAGGTCGCTACATGAGCGCCCACCATCCATTTACTCTTCCACAGGAAGAAACAGCTCACGAATTAGAAGGTGATTTGGCTAAGGTTCGTGCCATTGCTTACGATATCGTCTTGAACGGTTATGAGCTTGGTGGTGGTAGTCTTCGTATCAACCAAAAAGACCTTCAAGAACGTATGTTCAAAGCACTTGGTTTCTCAGCCGAAGAAGCAAATGACCAGTTTGGTTTCCTTCTTGAAGCCATGGACTATGGTTTCCCACCACACGGTGGTTTGGCGATCGGTCTTGACCGTTTTGTGATGCTCTTAGCAGGAGAAGAAAATATTCGTGAAGTCATTGCCTTTCCTAAGAACAATAAGGCAACCGACCCAATGACACAAGCTCCATCAACAGTCGCTCTCAAACAACTAGAGGAACTCAGCTTACAAGTAGAAGAAGATGAAACAAGCAAAACGAATTAAGCGGTGGCGCTATTATCTGCGCCGCTTTGCTTATCAGATAAAAATCTTACGAGTTTTACAAAGTATCTCTCGGGAAAAATATGATGAGAAAGTATCGGCTTCTCTGGTTTATGGCTTTTTGTCAGCAGTAGCAGTCAATTTCTTTTTTCAACCAGGGCACGTTTACTCCAGTGGCGCGACGGGTCTGGCACAGATTATCTCTGCCTTGAGTAATCACTGGTTTGGTTTTTACATTCCAATATCGCTAACCTTTTATGCTATCAATTTTCCGTTGATGATTTTGGCTTGGTATCAGATTGGGCATAAGTTTACAATCTTTACCTTTATCACAGTATCCATGAGTTCCCTCTTTATCCAGCTTGTGCCAGTTGTGACCTTGACAGAGGATCCCATTATCAATGCCCTTTTTGGGGGTGTTGTCATGGGCTTGGGGATTGGTTTTGCGCTCCGTAACAATATTTCTAGCGGAGGTACAGATATCGTCAGTCTGACCATTCGCAAGAAAACGGGGAAAAATGTCGGCAGTATTTCCTTTTTGGTCAATGGGAGCATCATGTTGATTGCTGGGTTGACCTTTGGTTGGAAATACGCCCTCTACTCCATGATTACCATCTTTGTATCGAGCCGTGTGACAGATGCGGTCTTTACCAAGCAAAAACGGATGCAGGCCATGATTGTGACCAATAATCCTGATAAAGTAATTGCAAAAATCCATAAAAAATTGCACCGCGGAGCAACTATGATCCACGATGCAGAAGGAACCTATAATCATGAGAGAAAAGCAGTCTTGATTACGGTTATCACACGAGCAGAGTTTAATGATTTTAAACACATCATGAAACAGGTTGATCCGACAGCCTTTGTCTCTGTATCCGAAAATGTCCACATCCTAGGACGATTCGTAGAAACAGACAATTAATAATACTCAAAAGACCAGCCGCAAGGCTGGTCTTTATTTTTCGATAATTTTGTGGGCAATCAACTGGCGGTAACAAATCTGTTTATTGTTTTTAGCATCGTTGATGATCTGGAGAATGGTTTCAAAGGAAACGCGCCCAAGTTCCAGACTATTGATATCCACATAAGCTACGAGGTCAAGTCGAGGATTGACAGAGTCGAAACTCAAGACAGGAACAGTTAACTGATGCTTACTGATGTAGTCACAAACCCCTTCTGCAAGGAGACTATCGGTTGTGATAATAGCGTCAATCTGCGGATCGTGATTGAACAGGAGTTCACTGAACTGATACCCTTTTTCTTCTAGAAATTCGGTCGCAAAGTAGGTTAAGTTGGTATCAATCGGAAGTTGGTGTTGTTTGAGTGCCGACTCATAGCCAGTTAGACGATCTTGCGTTACGAAGAGTCGCTTTGTACCCCCGATAAAGGCAATTCGTTTGCATCCTTTTTTGATGAAATACTCTGTCGCATCAAAGCCCGCTTGTACATTGTCATTATCAACAAGAGGGATAAAGGGTGAAGTGGATTTTCCGAGAATGAGGAAAGGGAACTGCTCATCAGCTACTAGCTTGACCAGAGGGTCTTTTTCCTCAGCGTAGAGGAAAATCAAACCGTCAACACGCTTGCCATAAACCATCTGAGAAATCGCATTGAGACGTTCTTTCTCATCTTTCCCCGTTGCAATCTGAATAGCATAGTGGTTTTCAGATGCGACTTGGGCGATTCCTCGAAGGACAGATGGGAAGAAAGGATTTTGGTAAAAGGCATCCGAGTCGTCAGGCAATACCAAACCGATAACCTGAGTATAGCTGCTAACTAGGCTACGAGCATTGAGATTGGGATGGTAGTTGAGTTCCTTCATCGCCTTGCGAACTCGTTTTTTGGTTTCATCACTAATCGTTGATTTATTTTGAATGACGCGGGTAACAGTGGAAGGTGAGACACCTGCTGCTTTAGCCACATCTTTAATCGTCACGGGCATAAAAATCTCCTATTTATGATAATCTGGATCACGGAAATGTGTCTTGTAAAAAATAGTGACCAGATAAAGAACAAAAAGAATGTTTTGTACAGTGATAAGCGTTGTCATATTTTGGCCCAAAAGTCCCAAAATAAGCGTAATCAGAGTGGGTAATCCTAAACAGTTCAAGATAAAATGGTAGCACTCTTTAAAAGTCCTAAATGAAAAGAGGCGTGATTTTTTGGTGATATAAAGGAGAAGACTAGCTCCAAGAGAGACAATGAAGAAATTCAATCCAAAGAGGAAGCTAGCACCAAGAACGAGAAAGAGACTGATATAGACCCGATTTTGTTGGTACCAATCTTTAGAAATGGCCTGGGTTAGATCTTCCTTACTCTGGAAACTCTCCGTTTGAATTGCGTGGTAGCGAATGCGAGTTAGTTCCTTACTTTCCTTACTGATGACGAGTTCTTCCGTATCAAAATGAAGTTGCAAGTCCTTTGGAAATTCTTTGATTTGGCTCGGGCCAATCAAAAGAGAAGGCTGCTGATTCTTCGTACCTGAGTAGTTCAGCTTTCCATCAATGATTTGTGCATTCTCTGACAAGTCCATGATGGCTTCATCTGTCAGTGGAGTGTAGACATTATCGATAAAGGTATCCAGTGGATACGTTTCCTGTGAGCTGTTTTGAATGGCAATCGGAACCATAGACAAACTGATGAGGAAAATGCTCGTAAAGAGAAGCTGAAACCAGTTGAGACCGAAACGTTTTGATAGGGGCTTACGAAATCCCCAAATACTTGAAAAATATGAAAATGGATATGGAAGCATTTGTATCTTTCTAAAAGGTGTTTTCTATATGAGTATTATTATATAGAGAAATGTGCTTTATTTCAAGTCTAGTAGATAAATTGCTTACTGAAAAGCTGATTTTGCTACTATTTGCAGTCTTGTGTCTAATCTTTCAACTTTAGAAACAAGATCAAAATGAAAAAGGGTGGCGGGGATAAATTATCCCTTGTCGCCACCACTTGTAAGTCCTGAAACAAAGTTCTTTTGTAGGAAGAAGAAGAGAATACAGATTGGAAGGGCGATGAGGATAGCACCTGCTGAGAAGTAGGCAATCTTCAAGTTTTTCACATTGCTGACAAAGGTCTGTAGACCAACGGCAACTGTAAAGTATTCTTTCTCACGAAGCAAGAAACTAGAGAGGATATAGTCTCCGAAAGGTCCCATGAAGGCCCAGAGCGCTTGTACTGCAACCATTGGACGAACGAGTGGGAGAACAATTTGCCAGAAGCGACGGAAGTGTCCTGCACCATCTAGTTTTGCTGATTCATCAAGAGACATTGGTACTGTGTCGAAGTAACCTTTCATCAACCAAGCGTTCATTGGGATACCACCACCGACATATAGGAAGATGAGGAACCAGCTATGGTTAAGGGCGTTCAACATAAGGGCCATAACGAAGAAGGCTGTCAAAGCGGCCATAGTTGGCACCATTTGGATGATCAAGAAGAAGACCAAACTTTGTTTACGAGCCAAGAAGTTGTAACGGCTGTAGGCGTAACCAGCAAGTACGATGATACTTGTTTGAACAGCCATTGTAATCAAAGCGATAATCAAAGTGTTGAGGTACCAAGTGCCGTACAAGGTTTCAGTGAAGAGCCCTTGGAAGTTGGCAAAGCTAAAGTCGACGTTAGCATCTAGTTTAAAAGCTACGACGTTACCAGTCTTGAAGGCTGACATAATAGTAATCAAAAGTGGATAGATAATCACGATTGAAAGACCAATCAAGTAGAGGTAAGTGAGGGTTTGAGTCAGTCTACGTTTGAGTTTGATTGAGTTATTCATCTTAGACGTCCTCCATATCAAATGCGTGTAGTTTCTTGAATGCGATCATAGAGATAGAGATGACAATGATAGAGATGATCAAGGTAACAGCTGCCGCCATAGAGTATTGAGGAGATGTACCTGTTGTCAAACGATAAATCCATGAGATCAAGATATCAGTTGAACCGGCTCCACCACCAACGCTACCAGGACCTCCGCCGTTGAAGAGGTACATGATAGAGAAGTTGTTAAAGTTGAAGGTGTATTGGCTGATCAATGTTGGTGCTGCAACAGCCAAAATCATAGGGAAAGTGATGTTGCGGAATTTTTGCCAAGCATTGGCACCATCGATGTAAGCCGCTTCGTAGAGGTCGTTAGGAATCGACTGCAAGATACCCAAGGTCAAAACGTAGATGTATGGGAATCCTAGCCAACCTTGCATCATAATCAAGGCAATCTTCGTCCAAGTTGGGTCTGTTTTCCAAGGGATAAGAGCACCGTCAAGGAAAGGAAGAACCTTAGCCAAGATAGGCAATACTTGAGTGTTGATCGCTCCAACACTATCGTTAAACATGTTTGAGAATGTCAAGATAGTGATGAAGGCTGGAACAGCCCAAGGAAGAAGGAAAATAACACCAAAGATACGTTTTCCTTTGATAAATGGTTGGTTAGCAATGATAGCGGTGAAGATACCAATCACAATCTGCAAAGTAGAAGCAGACAAGGCCCAGATAATGGTCCAAGAAAGAACGGAACCAAAGGCTGAGCGGAAGGTACTCAAGCTCCAGATGTTAGTGAAGTTCGTCAAACCAACCCAGTCCAACAATTTGTTTGGTGGCAAGTGTTGGAAGTCATAGTTGGTAAAGGCAATCATCAAGGTTACGATAACTGGGAAGATAATCGCAAATGTCATAGCGACGTAAGATGGGATAATCAAAAGGTAAGGGAAACCATTCTCATAAATACCTTTGATCATATCTTTAAAAGTACGTGGGACAGGAATTCCATTGTTAATACGTTTTGCGATTGTATGTGCATCTTTAATATTTGAGAAATAAAAGAGCACATAAACGACTACAAAGATTAAATGGAAGGCACCACGAATCAGCATAAAGAGGGAATTATCACGACCTGGCTTGTCACCAAGAGTGATCAAATTGTGCAATTCCGGCGCAGCAAGTGCTAGGAAATAAAGAACAAATACGATAGTTACACCAAGGAAGATAAAACCTTTGGCCTTTTGTTTATTGTAAATCTGTCCTAACCCAGGAATCACTGAAAGCAAGGCTGCTTTGCTAGGTTGTTGGTTTTCCATGAATACTCCTTTCATAGGATACGAGATTGAAGTTTGTCTCCAATCACTAGATAGGCAACTGCAATCATTCGTAAATTTATAAAATCAAAGGGGGATTTGTATTCTCCCCCCCTTGTAACGAATTCAATTATTCACCAAATTTTTGTTTGATTGTTTCTTTGATCAATGTTACAGCATCGTTAGCAGCTGTCTTAGCATCTTTTTTACCACTTACAGCGTCAAAGAGCATTGTTTTAGCTGGATCCCAAACTGCTGACATTTGAGAAATGTTTGGCATTGGTTGAGCGTTCTTGAACTGTTTGATAACAGCTGTTGTCAACTCATCGTTTTTACCTTCAGCGTATGAACGAGCTTCAGTGTTAGCTGGGATTTCGTTAGTTGCATCGTAGAATGCTTTTTGTTGTTCAGTTGAAACAAGGAAGTCTACAAATTTTTGTGCAGCTTCAAGGTTCTTAGTGCTTGATGGGATGATCCAAGCTTTACCACCACCGAATGGTGTGTATTCTTTACCATTTGGAAGAGTTGGAATAGTAGCAACACCGTAGTTTACTTTAGCATCTTTGAATGCTTGAGCTTTCCAAGGGCCGTCGATGATAGCAGCTGTTTTACCTTCTTGGAATTGAGTTTGGATCAAGTTTGCAGCACCTTCAGTATCTTGCATCCCTTTAGGCCATTTTTCGTACCAAGATTTAGCGTAGTTGATACCTGTGATAGAACCGTCGTTTGCAAGACCGATGTCTTTAGGATCTTTACCGTTTTGTCCGAATACGTAACCACCGTTACCAGCAAGAAGTCCGTATGCGTAGTAGAAGTTTGTCCAGTCGGCTAGGAATGCAGTAGTTTTGCCATCTTCACCAGCGAAAGCGTATTTGCTGTCTTTAGCAAGTTCTTCTAATTCAGCAAAAGTTTTTGGAGCTTCTTTTAGCAAGTCTTTGTTGTAGTACATAACAAGTGACTCAATAACGGCAGGAGCACCGTAAACTTTACCGTCAGCAGCTGTTACAAGAGATTTAGTCTTATCATCTGTTTTAGCGCCGTCGCTCAAAGTAACTTCTGAAAGTTGTCCGTCAGTACCAAGGCTACCTACGCGGTCGTATGGTGCCATCATAACGTCAGCAGCTTGACCTGATTGGTTGTCAAGAGAAAGTTTGTCAAGTCCACCAAGTTGGTCACCTGATTTGATGTTAACTTTTGTACCTGATTCTTTTTCATAAGCTGCAGCAACTTTTTCAGCGTAGGCTTTGTATTGGTCTTCAACGTAGAAAGTGATTTCTTTTGCTTCAGATGAGCTAGTATCAGCTGCTTTATCAGCAGTTTTGCTTCCGCAAGCTACCAAAAGTAAGCTAGCAAGAGTAGCAGTTCCGAGCACAGCAGCGCTCTTCATGAATTTAGATGACATAGTGTATTCCTCCTAAAGAATAACAAAAATAATTTAATGAGAAAACGCAAACGTTTTCTTTTACGAACTTAGTATAGCACAAATAGAAAACGGTTGCAAGCGTTTTTAGGAAAATTTTTAAAAAAATTTTAAGGATTCAAACATTTGTTAAAGCCTTTATATAGGAAAAAACTTAAAATGTTTGTTTCTCTTGAATGGAAAATATATTAGGGAAACGATTGCGTAAATTCTGCTCGATTTTTCAGAAAATAGAGCAGCTGTTTGGAATGAATTATCTTAAATCAGAAAATCTTTAAAATTTTTTTGGCTCATTTCATAAAATATCAGTGGGAACAAGTTTTGTTTGATTAAAATAATTCAAAAAAATTTTTTAAAACCGCTTGCATTTGTTTTTGAAATGCGTTATACTTAAATCAACGCAAACGTTTGCGCCTTGATTTGCGCAGCGTTTTATTACAAACACATGAGGTGCTATTATGAAAAAACGTCAAAGTGGTGTGTTGATGCACATCTCTTCTCTTCCAGGAGCTTACGGGATTGGATCATTTGGCCAAAGCGCCTATGATTTCGTTGATTTCTTGGTTCGTACCAAGCAACGTTACTGGCAAATCCTCCCTCTTGGGACAACAAGCTATGGAGATTCTCCATACCAATCATTCTCAGCCTTTGCTGGAGATACGCATTTTATCGACCTTGATATCTTGGTAGAGCAAGGCTTGCTCGAAGCCAGTGACCTTGAAGGTGTTGACTTTGGTAGCGATGCATCTGAAGTTGATTATGCGAAGATTTATTATGCACGTCGTCCGCTTTTAGAAAAAGCAGTTAAACGCTTCTTGGAAGTGGGAGATGTCAAAGATTTTGAGAAGTTTGCTCAAGACAACCAATCATGGCTTGAACTCTTCGCTGAGTATATGGCGATCAAAGAGCATTTTGACAATCTTGCTTGGACAGAATGGCCAGATGCAGATGCTCGTGCCCGTAAAGCTTCAGCGCTTGAAAGCTACCGTGAGAAATTGGCAGACAAGTTGGTTTACCACCGTGTGACACAATACTTCTTCTTCCAACAATGGTTGAAATTGAAAGCCTACGCTAACGATAACCACATCGAAATCGTTGGGGACATGCCTATCTACGTAGCGGAAGATTCAAGCGACATGTGGGCAAATCCACACCTCTTCAAGACAGATGCCAATGGTAAAGCAACTTGCATCGCAGGATGCCCACCAGATGAGTTTTCTGCAACTGGTCAGCTTTGGGGCAACCCAATCTATGACTGGGAAGCAATGGACAAAGACGGTTACAAATGGTGGGTTGAACGCTTGCGCGAAAGCTTCAAGATCTACGATATCGTTCGTATCGACCACTTCCGTGGTTTCGAATCTTACTGGGAAATTCCTGCTGGTTCCGATACAGCAGCACCTGGTAAATGGGTGAAAGGTCCAGGCTACAAACTCTTCGCAGCTGTTAAAGAAGAGCTTGGTGAGCTAAACATCATCGCAGAAGACCTTGGTTTCATGACAGATGAAGTCATCGAGTTGCGTGAACGCACTGGCTTCCCAGGAATGAAGATTCTTCAATTCGCCTTCAATCCAGAAGACGAAAGTATCGATAGCCCACACTTGGCACCTGCCAACTCTGTTATGTACACAGGAACACACGACAACAATACGGTCCTTGGTTGGTACCGTAATGAAATCGACGATCCAACTCGTGAATACATGGCTCGTTACACGAACCGTAAAGAGTACGAAACAGTGCCACACGCTATGCTTCGTACAGTCTTTTCATCAGTTAGCTTCATGGCTATTGCAACCATGCAAGACTTGCTAGAACTAGATGAGTCAGCTCGCATGAACTACCCATCTACCCTTGGTGGAAACTGGTCTTGGCGTATGACAGCAGACCAACTCACACCAGCTGTTGAAGAAACTTTGCTTGACTTGACTACAATTTATCGCCGAATCAATGAAAATTTGGTAAAATTAAAGAAATAAGACAATATCAGGAGACACATAAACATGTTACCATTAAACGAATTTGTACAAAAACGTTACAATAAAACCATTGCAGAATGTAGTAACGAAGAGCTTTACCTTGCTCTTCTCAACTACAGCAAGCTTGCTAGCAGCCAAAAACCAGTGAACACTGGTAAGAAGAAAGTTTACTATATCTCAGCTGAGTTCTTGATTGGTAAACTCTTGTCAAACAACTTGATTAACCTTGGTCTTTATGACGAAGTTAAAAAAGAACTTGCTGATGCAGGCAAAGAGTTGATCGAAATCGAAGAAGTAGAATTGGAACCATCACTTGGTAACGGTGGTTTGGGACGTTTGGCAGCCTGCTTTATCGACTCAATCGCTACACTTGGTTTGAATGGTGACGGTGTTGGATTGAACTACCACTTCGGTCTTTTCCAACAAGTTCTTAAAAACAACCAACAAGAAACGATTCCTAACGCTTGGTTGACAGAGCAAAACTGGTTGGTACGCTCAAGCCGTAGCTACCAAGTGCCATTTGCACACTTCACATTGACATCTACTCTTTACGATATCGATGTACCTGGTTACAAGACAGCTACTAAAAACCGCTTGCGTTTGTTTGACTTGGATTCAGTTGATTCTTCTATCATCGAAGACGGTATCAACTTTGATAAGACAGATATCGCTCGCAACTTGACTCTCTTCCTTTACCCAGACGATAGCGACAAGCAAGGTGAATTGCTCCGTATCTTCCAACAATACTTCATGGTTTCAAACGGTGCACAATTGATCATCGACGAAGCAATCGAAAAAGGAAGCAACTTGCATGACCTTGCGGACTACGCAGTTGTACAAATCAACGATACTCACCCATCAATGGTGATCCCTGAATTGATCCGTCTCTTGACTGCACGTGGTATCGAACTTGATGAAGCAATCTCAATCGTCCGTAGCATGACTGCCTACACTAACCACACAATCCTTGCTGAAGCCCTTGAAAAATGGCCTCTTGAATTCTTGCAAGAAGTGGTTCCTCACTTGGTACCAATCATCGAAGAATTGGACCGCCGTGTGAAGGCAGAATACAAAGATCCAGCTGTTCAAATCATCGATGAGAGTGGACGTGTTCACATGGCTCACATGGATATCCACTACGGATACAGTGTAAACGGGGTTGCAGCTCTTCACACTGAAATCTTGAAGAACTCAGAGTTGAAAGCTTTCTACGACATCTACCCAGAAAAATTCAACAACAAAACAAACGGTATCACATTCCGTCGTTGGCTCATGCATGCTAACCCAAGCTTGTCTCACTACTTGGATGAGATTCTTGGACATGGTTGGCACCATGAAGCAGATGAGCTTGAAAAACTCTTGTCATACGAAGACAAGGCTGCTGTTAAAGAAAAATTGGAAAGCATCAAGGCTCACAACAAACGTAAATTGGCTCGTCACTTGAAAGAACACCAAGGTGTGGAAATCAATACAAACTCTATCTTTGATATCCAAATCAAACGTCTTCACGAGTACAAACGCCAACAAATGAACGCTTTGTATGTCATCCACAAATACCTTGATATCAAGGCTGGTAACATCCCTGCTCGTCCAATCACAGTCTTCTTTGGTGGTAAAGCAGCTCCTGCCTACACAATTGCCCAAGACATCATTCACTTGATTCTTTGCTTGTCAGAAGTGATTGCAAACGATCCAGCAGTAGCCCCACACTTGCAAGTAGTTATGGTTGAAAACTACAACGTTACTGCAGCAAGCTTCTTGATCCCAGCATGTGATATCTCAGAACAAATCTCACTTGCTTCTAAAGAAGCTTCAGGTACTGGTAACATGAAATTTATGTTGAACGGAGCTTTGACTCTTGGTACTATGGACGGAGCTAACGTGGAAATCGCTGAATTGGTTGGCGACGAAAACATCTACATCTTCGGTGAAGATTCAGAAACTGTTATCGACCTTTACGCAAAAGCAGCTTACAAGTCAAGCGAATACTATGCTCGTGAAGCTATTAAACCATTGGTTGACTTCATCGTGAGCGATGCTGTTCTTGCAGTAGGTAAGAAAGAACGCTTGGAACGTCTTTACAACGAATTGATCAACAAAGACTGGTTCATGACTCTCCTAGACTTGGAAGACTACATCAAAGTCAAAGAGCAAATGCTTGCTGACTACGAAGACCGTGACGCATGGTTGGATAAAGTCATCGTTAACATTGCCAAAGCAGGATTCTTCTCATCTGACCGCACAATCGCTCAGTACAACGAAGATATCTGGCACTTGAACTAATAATTACATAATTTAAACCCGTACCTTGAAGGTGCGGGTTTTGTCTTATCTGAAAGTTTTATTTACCGTGCTTTCCCAACCAAAATCTCTGCTTCAATGGTAATCTCAGTCAACTGGCTCCAGTCAATCTTAGTATGGTCAACGTGAAAGAGTAAGGGTGTCATGGCAAGCAGGGCTTGGCGTTGCTCTGCTGTGATATGCTTTGTTAGGGAAGCTATTTGGCTAGATTGGATGCTGAAGTGTTCCTGGAAATGTTCTTTGATATCTTGATTAGAATAGTCCTTCTTTGTCAGCTGGTCCTGCACCATTTGACGGATTTCTTTGAGGTGATTTTCAGTTGGGATGACCTTGATTAAAATACCGTCTTTGGATAAAACGCGGCGAAATTCACTATAGTTGGCAGGCGAAAAGATATCAAGCAGGATATCCATGCTAGCGTCTTTTATAGGAAGACGAGCCAGGTCACCAACAAACCAATTAACCGCCCAGTTGGGTTCACTCTTGGCAGCGATTTGGACGGAATCTTTAGAAATATCAAAGGCATAGAAAGTTTTATCAGAGTGATTTTCTTGGAGTTTACGAGAGTAGAAGCCTTCGCCACAACCGATGTCTAAAATTGTTTTGGCACTTTCTGAGTTTGCAAGTAAGTCTGAGATGGATTCTAAAATAGTTTGGTAAAAACCAGCTTCTAGGATTTGCTGGCGATTTTGGAAGTTTTCCTTGTCGTAGTTGGTGGATTGTTTGATTTGCGGTGCTAGATTGACATAGCCGAATTTTGCCAGATCAAAAGAATGGCGGTTGCTACACTTGAGGCTAGACTCTACCAAGGTGAGATCTTCTTGGCACATGGGGCAGGCAAAGGCACTAGCAGTAGCAAAGCGCTGGAGTTTTGGTTTGAGGTTTGTATTCATAGTTTAAGTCTAGCAAAAAAAGAACTGGATGGCAAATGCCTCCAGTCTTCTTTTTTAGTATGTAAGAACGAAGTATTTCTTCTTCCCGCGGCGGATAACAGTCAGTTCGTTTTCGAGCTTGTCTGCATCGCTCAAGACATAGTCAAGGTCTTGAATGCGGTCCCCGTTGATATAGATGGCTCCGTTTTGAACATCTTCACGGGCTTGGCGTTTTGAATTGACCACACCAGAAGATACGAGGAGTTCCACGATATTGTGGTTTTCGTCAGCTTGGACTTGGTAGTTTGGTACCCCGCGAAGTCCTTGTTTGAGTTCTTTGACAGAAAGGTTTTTGATGTTTCCAGCAAAGAGTTGCTCAGTGATGTTAAGGGCTTCTTTGTAAGCTTCTTCTCCGTGAACAAGTGTCACGACTTCACGAGCCAAGACTTTTTGAGCCAAGCGTTCGTGTGGAGCTGCCTCAAACTGCTTGCGGATGTCTTCAATCTCATCGAGCGACAAGAAGGTAAAGATTTTTAAGAAGCGAACAGCGTCGGCATCCATAACATTCATCCAGAATTGGTACATTTCGTATGGAGAAGTCTTTTCAGGGTTGAGCCAAACAGCGTTTCCTTCAGATTTACCAAATTTCTTACCAGTTGCATCTGTAATGAGTGGGACAGTGATCACGTGACCAGTCTTGTCAGCCTTACGACGAAGCAATTCGGTACCAGCAGTCATATTTCCCCACTGGTCAGAACCACCGATTTGAAGGGTTACATTGTGCTCTTGGTTAAGGACAAAGAAGTCGTACCCTTGCATGATTTGGTAGGCAAACTCAGTGTAAGAAATCCCTGTTTCAATACGTTTCTTCACAGACTCCTTGCTCATCATGTAGTTGACAGTGAAATATTTTCCGATATCACGGAGGAAGTCAATGAAGCTGATGCTGCCAAACCAGTCGTAGTTGTTGACCATGACAGCCTTATTTTCGCCATTTTCAAAGTCAAGAAAACGAGAAAGTTGTCCTTGGATAGACTTGACCCAGCCATCTACTGTGTCTTTTGTTTGGAGACTACGCTCAGCATCTTTGAAGGACGGATCTCCGATGAGACCTGTAGCACCGCCAACGAGCGCATAAGGTTTGTGACCTGCTAATTGCAAACGGCGACTGGTCAAGATTGCGACAAGGTGACCTAGGTGAAGGCTGTCAGCAGTTGGATCGTAGCCAGTATAATAAGAAACTTGACCTTCTTCTAGGGCTTTACGCAAAGCTTCTTCATCAGTCGTTTGAAAAATCAAACCACGCTCTTTTAGCTCATCAAAAATGTGCATGTGTCTTTTCTCCTTTATAAAATATTGTTTCTACCTATTGTATCACAAACTTGATTAATAGCCTAGTGGAATAGGGAAGAAAGTGGCTATTTTATTGAAAGTTTCCCTTTTATGGTATAATAGAGAAAGCGAGGACATTCATGAAAGAAAGAATTAATGAATTAAAAACAAAAATGCTGCATTTTTTCCAGCAGCTAATGCAACGAATTGCAAAGTGGAAGAAAAGACTAGCAGAAAAATTAGCTAATAAGAAAACCAGTAAAAAGGGGACCTCTTCTGACAAAGTTAGAAAGGCTGGGTCTATTTTTGCTAAGGTTTTGAGTGGGTTTAAAATAGTTTTTAACACTCTCTTTATCCTAGGTTTTATCGGTGGACTGTTTGGCGCTGGTGTGGCTATGGGTTATGGAGTCGCTCTATTTGACAAGGCCCAGGTACCTCAAGCAGAAGAGTTGGTCAAGCAGGTGAAGGATATTGCCTCTATCTCAGAAATTACTTATTCTGACGGTAGTACCATTGCCTCAATCGAGGGCGATTTATTGCGCACTTCAGTCGCTTCAGATGCTATCTCAGATAACCTTAAGAAAGCCATTGTTGCGACAGAGGACGAGCATTTCAATGAGCACAAGGGAGTTGTGCCTAAGGCCGTTATTCGTGCGACCTTGGGAACCTTTGTCGGTCTAGGCTCGTCTAGTGGTGGTTCGACCTTGACGCAGCAGGTCATCAAGCAGCAAGTGGTGGGGGATGCTCCAACTTTGGCTCGTAAGGCTAAAGAGATTATTGATGCTCTTGCTTTAGAACGGGCCATGGGTAAGGATGAGATTTTGACAACCTACCTTAACATAGCTCCTTTTGGTCGCAATCATAAAGGCCAAAATATTGCAGGTGCCCAGCAGGCTGCAGAAGGAATCTTTGGGGTCAATGCTTCGGATTTAACGGTCCCTCAAGCTGCTTTTATCGCAGGATTGCCACAGAGTCCGATTAGTTACTCTCCTTATGAATCTGATGGTAGTATGAAGAGTGATGAGGACATGGCTTTGGGGATTAAGCGTGCCAAGGATGTCCTCTACAATATGTATCGGACAGGAGCTCTAAGTCAGGAAGACTACGATAAGTACAAAGATTATGACTTTAAGAAAGACTTCCTACCATCAGGTAGTGTTAGTGGTACTTCGCGTGACTATCTCTACTATGCAACCTTGGCAGAAGCTACTGACCGCATGTACGACTACCTCATCCAACGAGATAATGTCTCTGCGCAAGAATTAAAGAATGAGTCCATTCAGAAATCCTATCGCGATTTAGCCACTAAGGAAATTGAAAATGGTGGATATAAGATTACGACAACTATCAATAAAAATGTTCATGCTGCGATGCAAAATGCGGTTGCGACCTACGGCTATTTGCTAGATGATTCGACAGGCCAGCCTGAGGTAGGGAATGTCCTCATGGACAACCAAACGGGAGCTATCCTTGGATTTGTTGGTGGTCGTAATTATCAAGAAAATCAGAACAATCACGCTATCGATACCAAGCGTTCTCCAGCTTCAACCACAAAACCTATATTGGCCTATGGTATCGCTATTGACCAAGGTTTGATGGGAAGTGCAAGTATCTTGTCAAACTATCCTACCAACTTCTCAAACGGGAATCCCATCATGTATGTCAATAGTCCTGGTACGGGCATGATGACATTGGGAGAAGCCCTTAACTACTCATGGAATATCCCAGCCTACTGGACGTATCGTACGCTTCGAGAGAAGGGGGTTGATGTCAAAGGCTATATGGAAAAAATGGGTTACGAAATCCCAGAATATGGGATTGAAAGTTTACCGATGGGTGGGGGGATTGACGTTACAGTTGCCCAGCATACCAACGGGTATCAAACTCTGGCCAACAACGGAGTTTACCATAAGAAACATATGATCGCGAAGATCGAGTCAACGGATGGCCGATTGGTATACGAGCACAAGGATGAGCCTGTCCAGGTTTATTCAAAAGCGACAGCAACCATCATGCAAAGTCTCCTTCGGGATGTTATCTCATCTCGGATTACTTCAAGTTTCCAGACGGATTTGACGACTATCAATCCATCCCTAGCTCGTGCTGACTGGATCGGAAAAACTGGTACGACCAATGAAGATGAAAATATGTGGCTCATGCTTTCTACACCTCGCTTGACTTTGGGTGGCTGGTTAGGTCACGATGACAACCGACCACTAG
This sequence comes from Streptococcus oralis, assembly GCA_963554735.1. GTDB lineage: Bacteria > Bacillota > Bacilli > Lactobacillales > Streptococcaceae > Streptococcus > Streptococcus oralis_CX. Next base: position 21,960 of record CAUVSV010000011.1, on the reverse strand, counting down.
CCAAAGGAGCAGGCCACTACCGTAATGCCAACTATATGGCCCACTTGGTCAATGCTATCCAACAAGCTGAACCTGGAATATGGGGGAATGAGCGCTTTAATCTGGATCCAAGTGTGACCAAGTCACAAGTTCTCCGATCTACAGGGCAAAAACCGGGCAAGGTTTCCATCAATGGGAAAGAAATAGAAGTTTCTGGATCAACAGTAACGAGCTACTGGGCTACTAAAGAAGGTGCCCCAGTGACCACCTATCGCTTTGCTATTGGAGGAAGCGATGCAGATTATCTGAACGCATGGAAGAATATTCTAGGAAGCATTCCAGCAGTGACTCCTCCAAACTCAAGTTCCAGCAGTAGCTCTGGAAGTTCAAGTTCGAGTGGAAATACTCAAAGTGGTTCATCAGGACGTTCACGTCTATTTAATCGTTAAAAAAGAGTAGTAGCAAGGTTAGTAATTTCTCCTTGTTGCTACTTTTTTCTTTGTTGGTTTCGTGTTACAATAATAATATGAATCATTATCAGAAAAAGATTGTTAAGGGAACACTATACTCGCTACTCTCAGGCCTAATCTGGGGGATTTGTGGGATTCTAGGAGAGTATTTTTTCACTCATTATCCAGTGTCTTCTGGATGGATTACTTCTATGCGTTTACTAGTGGCAGGGAGTTTGGTTTTAGGTTTATCTGCCTTTCAGTTGCGTAGCCACTTGTTGGACATCTGGCGTGATAGGAAAAATTATCTACCTTTTTTAGCCTATGCTATTCTAGGTATTTTTTCTGTGCAATTTTTCTTTTATCTCTGCGTTGAGTATTCCAATGCGACGACGGCGACCATTTTGCAATTTATCAGCCCTGTTTTTATCCTGTTTTACAATCGAATCATTTACCAGAAGAAGGCTTCTATTACAGCTGTGTTCTATGTTTTGATTGCCATGCTAGGTGTTTTTTTGATGGCTACAAAAGGGGATTTGTCCCAATTATCCATGACTCCTTTGGCTCTAGTGACAGGTTTGCTCAGTGCAGTAGGGGTCATGTTTAATGTTATCCTTCCCCAACGCTTTGCACGTGACTATGGTTTTGTGCCAACCGTTGGTTGGGGGATGATTCTGGCAGGTCTCTTTAGTAATTTCCTTTACCCTATTTATCGGATAAGTTTTCAAGTGGATCTGGTAAGTGTGCTGATTTGTCTGACGATTGCCGTTTTTGGTACTGCTTTTGCCTTCTTCCTATCTATGAAGGCTGTGTCACTCGTTTCTCCGCTGGTTGTATCGGTGGTGAGTGCTAGCGAACCGCTCTCTTCAGCTTTATTAAGTGTTCTTTTTCTGGGATTGGTCATGGATGGTTTTTTGGCCTTGGCTATGGTGTTGATTATCGTTCCGATGATTTTCTTATCTGTAGAAGAGGCAAAACAAGCCAGGTAAAGATGATTATTTGATAGTTGAGGCTTCAAATTTGAGGCCTTTTTTGGTAGAATAGGTATCATTATAACGAACCAGGAGGCACCTATGACTGCTACAAAAATGAACGCTCAAGAAATTATCCGATTTATCGCCAATGCTGAAAAGAAAACCAGTGTTAAAGTAACCTTTGAAGGACAACTCGCAACTGCTGTACCAAGCTCTGTTGTCAAACTAGGAAATGTTTTATTCGGAGACTGGAAGGATGTTGCTCCGCTTCTTGATGGTTTGGTAGAAAATCAAGATTACGTTGTTGAGCAAGATGCTCGTAATTCTGCAGTTCCTTTGCTAGATAAACGTGCTATCAACGCTCGTATCGAGCCAGGTGCGATTATCCGTGACCAGGTGGAAATTGGTGACAATGCTGTTATCATGATGGGAGCTGTTATCAATATCGGTGCTGAAATCGGTGCTGGAACCATGATTGACATGGGTGCCATCCTTGGAGGTCGTGCTATCGTTGGGAAAAACAGTCACGTTGGTGCAGGTGCAGTTTTGGCGGGTGTGATTGAGCCAGCTAGCGCTGAACCAGTCCGTGTCGGAGATAATGTTCTTATCGGTGCCAATGCAGTGATTATCGAAGGAGTCCAAATCGGTAGTGGTTCAGTTGTTGCAGCAGGAGCTATCGTTACCCAAGATGTTCCAGAAAACGTGGTAGTGGCAGGTGTTCCGGCTCGTATCATTAAAGAGATTGATGCCCAAACCCAACAAAAAACAGCGCTTGAGGATGCGCTTCGTACCTTGTAATTGTAAAAGTAAAAAAGAGGCGGAACCCTTTTTCCAGCCTCTTTCTTCTATCAAAAGGAGGATCGATAGATGTTAGATTTGATTCAGACTAGACGAGATTTACACCAGATTCCAGAGATTGGTTTGGAGGAGTTTAAGACTCAGGCTTATTTGCTAGATATGATTGAGAAATTGACTGCGGGCAAGGATTTTGTTCAAGTTCGAACTTGGCGAACAGGGATTTTTGTCTACCTGCAGGGAAGTCAGCCGGAACGAACCATTGGTTGGCGAACAGATATTGATGGCCTGCCTATCGTCGAACAAACAGGTCTACCTTTTGCTTCTCGGCACCAAGGTCGCATGCATGCCTGTGGCCATGATTTTCATATGACTATTGCCTTGGGCTGTCTCGAACGCGCCCTGGAGGAGCAACCCAAGAATAATTTGCTCTTCCTATTTCAACCTGCTGAAGAAAATGAAGCTGGTGGGATGCTCATGTATGAGGATGGTGCTTTTGGGGACTGGTTGCCAGACCAATTTTATGGCCTCCATGTTCGTCCGGATCTGAAGGTTGGACAAATTGCGACCAATACACATACTCTCTTTGCAGGGACTTGTGAGGTGAAGATTCGTTTCAAAGGAAAAGGAGGACATGCAGCCTTTCCACATGAAGCCAGTGACGCTTTGGTAGCGGCTAGTTACTTTGTTACCCAAGTGCAGTCAGTGGTTAGCCGCAATGTCAACCCAATCGAGGGAGCGGTGGTGACCTTTGGCCTTTTCCAAGCTGGAACCACTAACAATGTCATCACAGACACAGCCTTTTTACATGGAACCATTCGTGCCTTGACACAGGACATGAGCCTCTTGGTACAAAAAAGAGTCAAGACAGTCGCAGAAGGGGTTGCAGCAGCCTTTGATATGGAAGTCGAAGTAGAACTCAAGCAAGGAGGCTACCTACCTGTGGAGAACAATCCAGCCTTGGCGCATGAACTGATGGACTTTTTTGAAGAGAAAGACGGAATCGAGTTGATTGATATCGAGCCTGCTATGACTGGTGAGGACTTTGGCTATCTCCTTTCGAAGGTAGACGGTGTTATGTTTTGGTTAGGTATCGATAGTCCTTACGCCCTGCACCATCCTCAGATGAGCCCCAAGGAAGAAGCCTTAGCCGTTGGGGTAGATGCGGTCTCTAGTTTCCTGAAAAAGAAGGCAGCAGAGTAGAGGTGCTGGCTATGAAAGCAGAACTACGAAAGCAAGTCTTACACGAAATGAAGGCTTTATCTCAGGAGAAAAAACAGGCTATGGATCGAGCTTTAACCGAGCGTTTCTTACAACACCCCTTTTATCAAGAAGCTAAGACCATCGCAACCTATCTCTCCTTCCCTCATGAATTTCAAACCCAAGAACTGATCGAGCAGTCACTGAAGGATGGCAAAAAGGTTCTGATACCCAAAACCTATCCCAAGGGACGAATGGACTTTGTAGTCTATCATCCACAGCAGTTGGTAAAAACTTCCTTTGGTTTACTGGAACCGCAAGGAGACTTGGAAGTGGTGGAACCGTCTCAGATTGATTTGATTCATGTTCCAGGACTAGCTTTTACGACAGAAGGCTATCGGATCGGATATGGTGGAGGATACTACGATCGCTATCTGGAACATTTTGCTGGGCATACCATGAGTACAATCTATCCTTGTCAAGTTCAGGAGTTTAACTCGGAAAACCATGATATTCCCGTCCAGGAGGTGCTAATCTATGAAGGAAATCTTTGATAAACGTTATCCTGTGACTAGTTTCTTCCTCCTAGTGACAGCATTGGTATTTCTCTTGATGTTGGTTCTTACAGGTTTAAATTTTGAACGAGCAGATACCCTGCTTCAGTTTGGAGCCATGTATGGACCGATCATTCGCCTGTTCCCTGAGCAGATATGGCGCCTTTTTTCGGCTATATTTGTGCATATTGGATGGGAGCATTTTATTGTCAATATGATTTCGCTCTACTTTCTTGGACGACAGGTTGAGGAGATTTTCGGTTCTAAGCAGTTTTTCTTTCTCTATCTATTATCTGGAATGATGGGCAATCTCTTTGTTTTTGCTTTCACACCGAAAGTCCTAGCAGCAGGGGCCTCCACTTCTCTCTATGGGTTATTTGCTGCGATTATAGTCTTGCGTTACGCAACTCGCAACCCCTATATTCAGCAGTTGGGGCAATCCTATCTGACACTTTTCGTGATCAATATCATTGGAAGTGTTCTGATTCCAGGAATCAGCCTAGCAGGGCATATTGGCGGTGCAGTATGCGGGGCCTTTCTAGCAGTCATTTTCCCAGTTAAATGGGAGAGAAAGATGTATAGTACTAGCCAGCGAATCGGAGCAACCGTACTTTTTATCGCACTAGCCGTTTTCCTATTCTATAAGGGAATGAGCTATGTGTAGGGGGATAGTTAAAAAGCTACTCATTTTTTGAGTAGCTTTTTATGTATATTGGAACCATTCGAAACAACACAGCTCTAAAACTTGCCCCGTTTTCTTTCATAAAATACCAACGTTTTGGAACCATTCGAAACAACACAGCTCTAAAACTAAGACGTCCTAGCCCACATCATGGATTTTGTTTTGGAACCATTCGAAACAACACAGCTCTAAAACAACAACTGCAGGAATTTCTGATAGCAAACGGTTTTGGAACCATTCGAAACAACACAGCTCTAAAACAACCAAGCAAAATGATAGAATCCAACAGGAGTTTTGGAACCATTCGAAACAACACAGCTCTAAAACAATGAGAGTAGATGTCCGCAAATACCGCAAGTTTTGGAACCATTCGAAACAACACAGCTCTAAAACACAGGAAGCTAATGCTAGACAAACTAGTCTGTTTTGGAACCATTCGAAACAACACAGCTCTAAAACAAGAACCCCATAAACTGGATAAAAACGCTAGTTTTGGAACCATTCGAAACAACACAGCTCTAAAACCTCGTAGAAAAATTTTTCTCACGAAATTTCGTAATCGCGCCATTCGTCCCAGCCAGACTTCAGCTCGTCAGGTTCCAATTGTTACCCTTATTATACCATATTTTCAGGGTTCAAGAAATAGTCTTGATCCAGCACATATTGAGGAAAATCATAGACTTTTCGAGGTTCGATAAATAAAACCTTTAGTTGATTGAGTTGGATATACTCTATCAGATTTACTAACTCATCCTTTGATAGATAGGCGGTCGCATTGATGAAGACAAGGAGTTTCTTTTTGGAAAGATATTTAAAAACTTGGACAATTTCTAGCATCTTTTCGAAAGGTGTATCACTCAGAGTTTCAACTTTGACTCCTAGGGCATCGATCAACTCTAGAATGGTGATTTCATCGTACTCTAGGTCTAGTTCATTTTCTAAGCACTCAAATGCTAACAATTCTGTAATCGTAGCTACCAGTTTTTCAATCATGGATTTGACTTCTGGCTTGTCATTAAGCTGATTTTCAAGATCTGCATGTATCAGCTTGAGCATGGCAGGTGAGTTGAGATTATATCCTAAGACATCCGTTATCACTAGTAACTCAGCCTCTCTCAGAGCTTTTAGATTTCTATCAAACAACTTTAACTCTCCATCATCAGTGTACTGGTAGAACTGCTTGACGATAGTCGAAAAGGTAAACTGGTCTTCCAACACTAAAAAGGTTGCATTTTCAATAGCCAATGATTCATCTAATAATGGGAAATTAATCTTCATCTCTAGGCTCCTCTCCTAGAAAGACTAAACGTGCATCGGAGTTTGCTACACTGGTATTTCGCTCGCCATTTAAGTAGATCATGCGAGAAAATTGCTTTTCTGTAACGGTTAAGAGAGTAATGTTTCCTTTTTTAGGGTTGTGAGTTTTGAGTCGCTCAATCATGGCGTTATTAGCAGAGTTGTTGAGCAAAAGTTTGCTATAGATGGAGAATTGGTGCATGATAAATCCCTCATCTATGAGGAACTTCCGAAATTTCCGATAGGCCTTGCGTTCCTCTGTGGTATCAACGGGCATATCAAACATTAAAATCATACGCATATATCGATAACTCATATCCTAAACTCAGGAACTCCTTTCTCGGGTTGATTGAGAGCTTGGATGACTTTCTTAGTATAGTCACTGACGATATTGGACAGGTACATATCTTTGCCATTGTAGTGGAAGGTGTCTGAGAAAATGGTAAAAAGTTCTCGCTTGATTTTGACAAAAGAACTGCTTCGATTTTCATAGACGATTCTGTCAATAATCGGACGAAAAGGCTCCATAATATCGCTAGCGAGGTTGAATTGATTGAACTGGTTGGCATGTTTCAAGCCAAACTGAGTCATGCATCCAGACAAGACAATCTCACGCGCAAACATACTCAAAATCAAGGTGTAACCATAGTCTAAGGCAGCATTGACATCATTATCTTGTTCACGGCTAAAATCATTTCCAAACAAGGTGTTAAAATAAATCCGAGCAGCATGACCCTCACGATTGCTAGGATCAAATAAATCCAACCCATGATAGAGATCGATGACTGACTGGCTCTTTTCCAGAAAACCACAACTCCCTAGATAAAAAGCCTGATTGAGAATTTTTTGTGCAATGATGGTTGTCCAGATTTCCGCCTTTACATCTTCATTCCAAGCAATTTGCCGAGAGAGTTGCAAACTGGAATCGTGCCGACCGTAGTAGGGCATTAAGTATGCCGTTGGCAAGCGTTTGTCATCACAAAAGATGACTAGAATATTTTCATCCACCAAACGTTTAATCAGCATAGTGGAGAGAACGATATCCGTCGTCTCTAAAAGTAGGATGTCCACCTCGGACAGGTGAATCAACTCTGTCCGAGAGGCATCTTTAAAAATCAAGTGATTGTTCTTGTAGGAGAGCTTAGAGTGCGTATTGACAACAACGGTTCTCCATCCCATTAGTCTTCTCCCAGTTTGCTTAAGTCAATCCGAGTCTCGTAAAGACCAGTGATGGATTGGTGGATGAGGGTGGCGTTGAGGATTTCAGATATAGTTGTGTACCGTTTCCGATCAATATCTTTTCCAAAAAATTTAAAGGCAGCGGGAGCACCCAAAGCAGTAAAGGTCAACAAATTGATAAACGAATTTGCTAGAATTTCTATATCTGCTTGCTCATTGTCTGCATATAAGTTCTGGATTTTCTCTAGATTTGCATCTGCGAGGACATATTTTTGAGAGAACTCAGATACAAGATTTAACAAATCCTTAAATTCATTTCGGTGTTTCTGGATATATTCTAAATGTTCTGGTTCGTCTAGTTTATGGACATTTTTAGAATGGTAGAGCAAGGTTGTTAAGTATACTGGAAGTACTATTTCATTGCCTTTTTGAAGTTCTTTTGCACTTGCAAGTAGTCGTCTGCGACCATTTTCCAGTTCAAATAAACTATACTTAGGTAGGCAGAGGATGTTTTCTTTACGGACATTATGATAGCCTTTATTTTCAAGGAAAGTTATTGGATTCTCCTCAAAAGCGGCTTTTTCCATAATCGTGATACCAACTAGAGTTTTGACAGTCTTCAGTTTTTTCGCTTTTCCTTTTTCGATATCGGCAATGAGCAAGATCGAATAGGCGATAACAGGGCTATCAAATCCCCCATATTTAGTAGTTTCCCAAAGAATATCCTTTGTTTTTCGAGGGATTAGCTTGTCAGAATTTCCTTTAGGAAGAATGGACTCTTTAGAGAAACCACCTGTTTGCACCTCTCGCTTCTTCACAATATTCACCTGTGGATAGGAAAGTACTTTTTTGATGGTTGCGAAATCTTTTTTCTTATTCCAAGCGATTTCTCCAGTATCCTTGGAGTATTCGATATTCTCTCTTTTTACGATAGTTCCGTCTGCGTAATGCACCTCTTCTTTAAAGAAGTTCAACAAGTTTGAGTAGAAGAAATACTTTTCAGTTGCTTTTTCGACTTCTTTAGGATTTCTAGATCTTGAGATGTATCTCTTAAGGTCGTACTTTTGATACTCACCATAGACAAATTCAGGCTCGAGTTTAGGATATTTTTTAAGGATAGCCTTAGCCACTACTGCATTTAAGTAGGCATCATGTGCATGGTGGTAGTCATTGATTTCCCGTACCTTGTATAACCTAAATTCTTTACGGAAGTTGGAAACTAGATTGGATTTCAAAGTGATGATTTTGACGGTACGGTTCTTCTTATCCTTCTCATTCACTTCTGTATTATAGCGAGCATCCAAGATCTGAGCAACATGTTTTGTGATCTGTCGTGTTTCAACTAGTTGGCGTTTGATAAAGCCAACTTTATCTCGCTCATCTAGCCCGCCACGTTCAGCCTTGGTTAAATTATTAAATTTGCGCTCTGAAATCAATTTGGAATCCAACAATTGTTGCCAAAAAGCTTTTCTTTTTTGAACGACTTCTAAACTTGGAACATTATCTGATTTGCCACGATTCTCTTTTGAACTCGTCAAGACACGGTTATCGAGCGAATCGTCCTTTATAAAGGCCTGAGGGATGATGTGGTCAATGTCGTAGCTGCTCAGTTGGTTGATGTCAAGAGGTTCCCCAGTGTACATATCCTTCCCATTTTGGAGATAGTAAAGGAAGAGGCGGTCGTTTTGAAGTTGATTATTATCTGTTGGATTTTCTTTTAATATATTTGAATCAAGCCCGGATGCTAATATTTTCAGTGAATCTTCAATGCGCTTATATCTTTGTTGAGAATTCTTTTTCCCTCTGCCAGTTGTCTGATTTTCTCGTGCCATCTCAATCACAATGGACTCAGGAGCATGGCCCATAACCTTGACAAGTTCATCAACAATCTTGATACTTTGTAAAATTCCCTTTTTAATGGCAGGGCTTCCTGGGAGTTCTTGGACGACTTGCTTCACATCATCTGTCTTGCCAACCACTTGTGCTTTTTGGATAATTTCTTTGAAGGAAAGTCCGTCATCATTGATTAACTGTATAAAGTTGCGATTGATTTTACCGTCATCAATCAGATAATCAAGAATCGTTTTGCCAGTTTGTTTATCACAGATACCGTTAATCAGCTTGGCAGAGAGTTTTCCCCAACCAGTATAATGTCGACGAGTTAGTGCCTTGATGACTTTTTCATCAAAGAGAGAGTCATATTGAGCAAGGCGTTGCTTAATCATCTCACGATCTTCAAAGATAGTTAGCGTGTGGGCGATATTTTCAAGAATCTCTTCATTTTTAGGGTCATCCATAAACTCCTTATCCTTGATAATCTTGAGCAAATCATGGTAAGTAGAAAGACTAGCGTTAAATTGTTTTTCAATTCCTTTTAGTTCGATTCCATCGTAGCCATCAACATTGTGTAGATAATGAATGATGTCTTTTTCGGTTACTTTTCTTTTCTCTTTGAATAATTGATTGACAATTTGCTTCTTCTGCCCACTATCAAGGAATTGATAGTCTCTCAATCCTTCCGCAATAAATTTTATTTTTGTTAATTCATTATAGACAGCAAATGTTTCATACAAGAGACTGTGCTTAGGCAAAACTTTTTCCTCTGGTAAATACAAATCATAGTTAGTCATCTTATTGATGAATTCTTCTGCAGAGCTTGCCTTATCAACAATCTCCTCAAAATTCCAAGGTCGGATTGCTTGGTCAGAATTTCGAGTAAGCCAAGCAAAATCACGATTGCCACGAGCCAATGGTCCAACGTAATAAGGAATACGGAAGGTTAAGATTTTCTCTGTCTTTTCTTTATTGTCCTTCAGAAATGGATAATGTTCTCCTTGCCGACGGAGAATGGCATTCATTTCTTGAAGATGAATTTGATGAGGAATAGAACCATTATCAAAAGTGCGTTGTTTTCTCAAGAAATCTTCACGTTCAATTTTCTCAAGGAAATAATCTGTTCCTTCGAATTTAGAGAGAAGATTTTTGATATATTTGTAAAATGCTTCTTGTGTGGTCTTACCATCGATATATCCAGCATACCCATCTTTAGATTGGTCAGAAAAAACTTCATCATATTTTTCTGGAAGATTGTTTTTGATGAATTGTTTTAAAGCTGCCAAGTCTTTTTGGTGATTTTCATAGCGCTCAATCATAGATGCTGATAATGGAGCCTTGGTTGAAGGATCTGTGACAGTCAAAATGTCTGATAGAAGAATAGCATCATAGAGTTTTTTGGCAACTAAGAAAAGATCAGCAAAGTCATCTCCAATTTGTCCGAGCAAGTTTTCCAAATCCTCATCATAGGTATCTTTAGAAAATTGTAGCGGAGCTTTTTCTCCTAAGTCAAAATGTTTTTTTAAATCAGCTTGATTTCCTACAATCAACTTGAGAAATTCTGAAAACAAACCAGTGGACTTTTCGTCAGGAAAGAGTTTTAGAACGCGCGCTCTCTTTGCAGATTTACTAATTTTATCAGTAAAAATTGCTTCTACTTGTGCGTTTTGCCCACTAAGTGAACTTCCTTCAAAGGTATTATCGTAAATGCTTATAAATTCGCTAAAGATTTTTTGGATATCATTGTTTTTAATATCAAATGTATCTTCGTATAAAAAATGCCCGCGATATTTAATCATATGAGCTAATGCTAGATAAATCAAGCGCAAGTCAGTTTTTTCTTTTGAATCTGCTAATTGCTTTCTCAAATGATAGATAGTTGGAAATTGCTTATGGTATTCTTTTTCTTCTGCCAAGGTAGCAAAAATAGGGTATTTACTCCCTCTTTTATCCTCAGGAATTAAAAAGGAGTCATCCAATCGATGAAAGAAACTGCTATCTACCTTGCTCATTTCCTCAGCAAAGATTTCTTGAAGATAGCGAAGACGATTTTTTCGGCGAGTATAGCGACGACGTGCAGTTCGTTTAAGGCGTCTAGCCTCAGCAGTAGTTCCCTCATCAAACAATAGAGCCCCGATGAGATTTTTCTTGATAAATCGTTTATCGGTATTACCCAGAACTTTCATCTTTTTCGACGGGACTTTATAATCGTCAGTGATAACGCTCCATCCGACGCTGTTAGTACCAATATCAAGTCCGATAGAGTAATTTTTGTTTTCCATGTATAAAAACCTCCGTTGTATTAAGTTATAATTTTAAAATTAAGAAATGAGAGCTTTGATTAAGTCTCAGTTAGAATAGCTAAATTATCTTTAGTGAATTTGAACTTTTTCAAAATAATCTCCTTAAAATATAACTTTATTTAATTGTATCGTTCTAACTAAAAATTTCAATAGAATAATGATGAAGTATCGGTAAAAATGTGCTAAAATTGATTATAAGTTATATTTTAGTTTTAGAACTGTATTGTTTCAAATGAGGACAAACTATCTTTTTGTCGTATCTATAAAATGATTTACATTTCACTTGATAATTTTTGACAAGTATAGTACAATAAAGTTGTTGGAATTATTCGAAACAACACAGCAAAGTTAAAATAAGGCTTTGTCCGTACACAACTTGAAAAAGTGCGCACCGATTCGGTGCTTTTTATTTTATTATACTAACTCATTGTACTCCTATTTTTAGAAAAAAACAAATAATATCGTAGCGCTTTCATAGAATTCGAGATCAATTCGGTGGAGCTTGTTAGTAGATTAACCGAGAAATACGATTTCCTTTTGAGAGTATATATGTTCGGGATGATAGCAATACAAAATAAAAAGAACTGGGATAATTAACTATCCTAGTTCTTTTTTATATGAACGGTTCTTTTATTCTCCCCCAGCTAACTCTTTTCCAAGTTGGATGAGGTAGTCTTTCAAGTCGTCTTTGACTTGTGGGTGTTTGAGAGCGTAGTCGATGGAGGTTTTCATAAAGCCAAACTTGTCTCCGACATCGTAACGAGCCCCTTTGAACTCACGAGCAAATACACGTTGTGTTTTATTGAGGGTATCGATTGCATCTGTCAGCTGAATTTCATTTCCTGCACCTGGAGCTTGATTTTCGAGGATTTGGAAAATTTCAGGAGTAAGGAGGTAGCGTCCGATGATAGCAAGGTCGCTAGGAGCATCCTCCGGCGCAGGTTTTTCAACGAAGGTTTCAACGCTGTAAAGACCGTCTTTTCCTTCGCCTTGCGGAGCAATAACCCCATAAGCAGAGACTTCGTCATGAGGGACTGGCATGACAGCGATAGTAGACGCGTGGGTACGCTCGTAGTCATCCATGAGTTGTTTGGTAAGTGGAACAGCCTTTTCGTCTGTGATATCCATCAAGTCATCACCAAGCATAACGACAAAAGGTTCATTTCCAACGAAAGCTTTGGCTTGCAAGACAGCATCTCCGAGACCACGTGGATGTGTTTGACGGATAAAATGCAGGCGCATCCCGGTTGTCTCATCAACCAGCTTCAAAAGATCTGTTTTCCCTTTTTCTTTGAGGTTGTATTCCAATTCAAAGTTTGAGTCGAAATGGTCCTCGATAGAACGTTTTGACTTACCCGTAACAACCAAGATATCTTCGATTCCAGATTTGAGGGCTTCTTCAACGATAAACTGGATAGTTGGCTTGTCTACGATTGGCAACATTTCCTTGGCCAAGGCCTTAGTTGCTGGGAGGAAGCGAGTTCCTAATCCAGCGGCTGGGATGACTGCTTTTCTGACTTTTTGTTTCATGATGTTCCTTTCTATAAGGGTCTACGACCATTCGTTTTCTGCTTTAAATTCATTGCTCATGATGTCAGTGATTGCTTCTTTGATATTGACACCTTCATAGATAACTCGGTAGATGGCCTGTGTGATTGGCATGTAGACACCCAATTCCTGAGCCAGTTCGTAAGCTGCTCGAGTTGTTGAAATGCCTTCGATGACCATGCCCATGTTTGCTTCGATGTCTGCGAGGGATTCTCCACGACCGAGAGCATCACCGGCCCTCCAGTTACGAGAGTGGACAGATGTCCCCGTTACAATCAAATCTCCAACTCCAGAAAGACCGCTATAAGTCAGAGGATTAGCTCCAAGAGCGACCCCTAGACGGGTGATTTCTGCCAAGCCACGGGCGATGATGGCTGCCTTGGCATTGTCGCCAAATCCTAGACCATGTAGTGCCCCAGCGCCAACTGCGATGATGTTTTTGAGAGCACCAGCAGTTTCAACTCCGATAACATCCGTATTAGTATAGAGACGGAAGTAGTGATTGCTAAAGAGATTTTGGACGTACTGGGCAGTTTCGAGGTCTTTAGATGCTGCGGTAATCAAGGTAATATCGCGTACAATCGTTTCCTCAGCATGGCTAGGTCCTGAAACAACAACGACTTCACTACGAAGGTCAGCTGGGATTTCCTCTTCAAGAATAGTCGATAGGCGTTTGTGGCTATCTGGTTCCAAGCCTTTGGAGGCATGCATGATGACAACCTTGTGATCAAGCACCTTTGCTACTTGTTGGGCAACCAGTCTCGTTACTTTTGTTGGGACTACAAATAAAACAGCATCCACATCCCTTAGTGTTTCTTCCAAGTCATGATAGGCTTTGATCTTTTCGTCGAGTAAGATATCTTTGAAGTAGCGTTTGTTTGTATGTTGGTTATTGATTTCATCAATTTGGTCAGAAATATTTCCCCAAATTCGAACTTCGTGTCCATTGTCGTTTAGGACCTGCGAAAGGGCAGTTCCCCAAGAACCAGGACCCAAGACAGCGATGGTTTGTTTCTTCATCTTTTCCTCCTTGTAAGAGTTCTTCCTTTCATTTTACCATAAAAAGCCTTTTCATGCATCACCTGTAGATGAAAGCGCACTAATTTATAATAAGGAGACTTCTTTGACAAGATGCCTCTTTTTTGCTAGAATAGCATCAATATGAACGAATGAGAAGGAGCTGACGCAAGATGTCGCTCCCTTTATCTATTTTATTAGGAGGAAATATGCTCATTAAAAAAATAAAAACCTATAAATGGCAAGCTTTGGCATCCCTAATGATGACAGGCTTGATGGTTGCGAGCTCGCTCTTGCAACCACGCTATTTGCAAGAGGTGTTAGAGGCTTTGTTGGCCGGACAAAATGAGGCTATTTACAGTATTGGCGCTTGGCTGATAGGAGTAGCCCTAGTCGGTCTGGTTGCAGGTGGAGTCAATGTAACGCTTGCAGCCTACATTGCTCAAGGAGTTTCTTCGGACCTTCGGGAAGACGCTTTTCGCAAGATTCAGACTTTTTCTTATGCCAATATCGAGCAATTCAATGCCGGCAACCTTGTCGTCCGTATGACCAATGATATCAACCAAATTCAGAACGTGGTGATGATGGCTTTTCAAATCCTCTTCCGTCTCCCTCTTCTCTTTATCGGTTCCTTTATCTTGGCGGTTCACACTCTTCCATCGCTGTGGTGGGTAATTGTCCTCATGGTGCTCCTAATCTTTGCACTAACAGCCATCATGATGGGGATGATGGGGCCACGATTTGCTAAGTTTCAAACCCTTCTTGAACGGATCAATGCTATCGCCAAGGAAAATCTACGTGGTGTGCGCGTAGTCAAATCCTTTGTGCAGGAAAAAGAGCAGTTTGCCAAATTTACTGAAGTTTCAGATGAACTTCTCGGACAAAATCTTTATATCGGTTATGCCTTCTCAGTTATAGAACCCTTTATGATGCTAGTCGGCTATGGGGCAGTCTTTCTCTCTATCTGGTTGGTGGCAGGTATGGCTCAGTCAGATCCGTCTGTTGTGGGCTCGATTGCTTCCTTTATCAACTATCTCAGCCAGATTATCTTTACCATCATCATGGTTGGATTTTTAGGGAATTCTGTCAGTCGTGCTATGATTTCCTTGCGTCGTATCCGCGAAATTCTAGATACCGAGCCAGCGATGACCTTTAAAGATCTCCCAGACGAAGAGTTAGGAGGAAGTCTCTCTTTTGAAAATGTGACCTTCACCTATCCTAATGACGATGAGCCTATGCTGAAGAATGTAACCTTTGATGTTGCGCCTGGTCAGATGGTCGGTGTGGTTGGGGCGACTGGAGCAGGGAAGTCTACCTTGGCTCAGTTAATTCCACGACTGTTTGATCCACAGGAGGGCTCTATCAAGATTGGTGGCAAGGATATTCGAGACGTCAGCGAGGGAACTTTGCGTAAAACAGTTTCCATCGTCTTGCAACGTGCTATTCTCTTTAGCGGGACCATTGCAGATAATCTTCGTCAAGGGAAAGGCAATGCCAGCGTGTCAGAAATGGAACGTGCAGCACGGATTGCCCAAGCCAGTGAATTTATCGGGCGCATGGAAAACAAATTTGAGAGTCAGGTTGAAGAACGTGGCAGCAACTTTTCTGGTGGACAAAAGCAACGGATGTCGATTGCCCGTGGGATTGTCAGCAATCCCCGTATCCTGATTTTTGACGATTCGACTTCGGCCTTGGATGCCAAGTCAGAGAGACTCGTACAGGAAGCTTTGAACAAAGACCTGAAAGGGACGACCACGATTATCATCGCTCAAAAGATCAGTTCAGTCGTCCATGCAGACAAGATTTTAGTCTTGGACCAAGGGCGTTTGATTGGAGAAGGAAGGCATGCGGACTTGGTAGCTAGCAATGCTGTCTACCGCGAAATCTACGAAACACAAAAGGGAAAGGAGGAATAAAATGAAAACCGTTCGATTTTTCTGGAATTATTTTAAAGTTTACAAGTTCTCCTTTGTCATTGTGATTCTGATGGTTGTAGTTGCGACGATTGCCCAAGCCCTCTTTCCAGTTTTTTCAGGTCAAGCAGTGACGGAACTCGCTAACCTAGTTTTGGCTTATCAAAATGGGACTTCAGAACAAGCTTGGCAAAGTTTATCAGCTCTGATGCTGAATCTAGCTCTGGTTGTTCTCGCATTAGTGGTGTCCAGTTTGATTTACATGACCTTGATGACCCGTGTGATTGCTGAGTCGACAAATGAGATGCGTAAGGGCCTTTTTGGTAAACTTTCTCGTTTAACGGTTTCTTTCTTTGACCGCCATCAGGATGGCGATATCCTTTCTCGCTTCACGAGTGACTTGGATAACATCCTTCAAGCCTTCAATGAAAGCCTAGTTCAGGTCATGAGCAATATTGCTCTTTACATCGGTTTGATTTTTGTCATGTTTTCAAGAAATGTGACGCTAGCCCTGATAACAGTAGCCAGCACCCCAGTGGCCTTTCTCATGTTGGTTTTCATCGTGAAGATGGCCCGCAAGTACACTAATCTCCAGCAAAAAGAGGTAGGGAAACTCAACGCCTACATGGATGAGAGTATTTCTGGACAGAAAGCTGTTATCGTACAAGGAATTCAAGATGATATCGTAGCAGGCTTTGTGGAGCAAAATGAGCGCGTGCGTAAGGCAACCTTTAAAGGGAGAATGTTCTCAGGCATCCTCTTTCCTGTTATGAATGGGATGAGCTTGGTCAATACGGCCATCGTTATTTTTGCAGGTTCTGCGGTCTTGCTGAACGATCCAAGTATCGAAACAACGACGGCCCTAGGTTTGATCGTCATGTTTACCCAATTTTCTCAGCAGTACTACCAGCCGATTATCCAGGTGGCTGCGAGTTGGGGGAGCCTCCAGTTGGCCTTTACTGGAGCGGATCGTATCCAAGAAATGTTTGATGCAGAAGAAGAGATTCGTCCGCAAAATGCACCAGCCTTTTCGGAATTGCGAGAAGGTGTTGAAATCAGTCACATTGATTTCTCTTATGTGCCAGACAAGCCGATTTTAAAAGATGTTAGCATTTCAGCTCCTAAGGGGCAGATGATAGCAGTTGTCGGTCCGACTGGCTCAGGGAAAACGACCATCATGAACCTCATCAATCGTTTCTACGATGTGGATGCAGGCAGCATTTGCTTTGATGGCAAAGACATCCGTGACTACGACTTGGACAGCCTGCGGAGCAAGGTCGGGATTGTCTTGCAGGATTCGGTCTTGTTTAGTGGAACGATCCGAGACAATATCCGCTTTGGTGTGCCAGATGCCAGTCAGGAAATGGTCGAAGCAGCTGCCAAGGCAACTCATATTCATGATTATATCGAAAGCTTGCCTGATAAGTATGATACCCTTATTGATGATGAGCAAAATATCTTCTCGACTGGGCAGAAACAATTGATTTCCATCGCTCGAACCTTGATGACAGATCCTCAAGTCCTAATCTTAGATGAAGCGACTTCCAATGTCGATACCGTAACCGAAAGCAAGATTCAACATGCCATGGAGGCAGTTGTAGCAGGTCGAACCAGTTTTGTCATTGCCCATCGTCTCAAGACCATCCTCAATGCCGATCAGATTATTGTCCTCAAAGATGGAGAGGTCATTGAACGTGGAAATCATCACGAGTTGCTCAAGCTCGGCGGCTTCTACTCGGAACTGTATCACAATCAATTTGTCTTCGAATAAAAAAGAAGTTGTCCTATGTGGGCAGCTTTTTCTTGTCCATAAAAAATTTTTATCACAGCCTTAAAAAAAACATATTAGACAGGAAAGGGTTGGAGTGATAAGATAAGACTGTCGCAAGAAAATCGAAAGGAGACACATCATGGCTAGAACGGTTGTAGGAGTTGCTGCAAATCTATGTCCTGTAGATGCAGAAGGGAAAAACATTCACTCATCTGTATCTTGTAAATTTGCAGAGAGCATTCGTCAAGTCGGTGGTCTCCCTTTAGTAATTCCTGTAGGAGATGAGTCCATTGTGCGCGATTATGTGGAAATGATTGACAAACTCATCTTGACAGGTGGGCAAAACGTCCATCCTCAGTTTTATGGAGAGAAAAAGACCATTGAGAGCGATGATTACAACCTTGTACGCGATGAGTTTGAACTAGCCCTCTTGAAAGAAGCGCTCCGTCAGAATAAACCAATTATGGCAATCTGTCGCGGGGTTCAGCTGGTCAATGTTGCTTTTGGCGGCACCCTCCACCAAGAAATTGAAGGTCACTGGCAAGGCTTACCTTTTGGGACATCTCATACTATTGAGACAGTAGAAGGAAGCGTGGTGGCTAAGTTATTTGGCAAAGAAAGTCAGGTCAACTCAGTTCATCGTCAAAGTATCAAAGACCTGGCACCTAATTTCCGTGTGACAGCGGTGGACCCTCGCGACCAGACGGTGGAAGCGATTGAGTCTATCGACGAGCATCGTATCATTGGTTTACAGTGGCACCCAGAGTTCCTGGTCAATGAAGAAGACGGCAATTTAGAACTATTTGAGTATTTATTAAATGAATTGTAACGGTTAGAGTCTCTAGCCGTTTTTATTCGTCCTTTCAGATTTTTTATATTTTAGCAAATTTACGCAAACGTTTGAATTCTGATAAAAATTGGGCAAAATCAATAAAAAAACTTGAAAAAATCGAAGGTAAGCGTTATGATAGAAAAGAAGAAATTTTGGAGGATTATCATGTCACATATTAAATTTGATTATTCAAAAGTTTTAGACAAATTTGTTGCCCCACATGAAGTGGAATACATGCAAGCACAAGTAACAGCTGCAGACGAATTGATCCGTAAAGGAACTGGTGCTGGTAGCGACTTTTTAGGTTGGTTGGACCTTCCTGAAAACTATGACCGTGAAGAATTCGACCGCATCTTGAAAGCTGCTGAGCAAATCAAGTCAGATAGCGATGTCTTGGTTGTAATCGGTATCGGTGGATCTTACCTTGGTGCCAAAGCAGCCATTGACTTCTTGAACCACCACTTTGCAAACTTGCAAACAAAAGAAGAACGCAAAGCTCCACAAATCCTTTACGCTGGAAACTCAATCTCATCTACTTACCTTGCTGACTTGGTAGAGTACGTAGCTGACAAAGACTTCTCAGTAAACGTGATTTCTAAATCAGGTACAACAACAGAACCAGCTATCGCTTTCCGTGTCTTCAAAGAACTTTTGGTTAAGAAATACGGACAAGAAGAAGCTAACAAACGTATCTACGCAACAACTGACCGCCAAAAAGGTGCTGTTAAGGTTGAAGCAGATGCCAACGGTTGGGAAACATTTGTGGTTCCAGATGACATCGGTGGACGCTTCTCAGTATTGACAGCAGTTGGTTTGCTTCCAATCGCTGCATCAGGTGCAGACATCAAAGCCCTCATGGAAGGTGCGAATGCAGCTCGTAAAGACTACACTTCAGACAAGATTGCTGAAAACGAAGCATACCAATACGCAGCAGTTCGTAACATCCTTTACCGTAAAGGCTACGCTACTGAAATCTTGGTAAACTACGAACCATCACTTCAATACTTCTCAGAATGGTGGAAACAATTGGCTGGTGAGTCAGAAGGGAAAGACCAAAAAGGGATCTACCCAACTTCAGCAAACTTCTCAACTGACTTGCACTCACTTGGTCAATTTATCCAAGAAGGAACTCGTATCATGTTCGAAACAGTTGTCCGTGTTGACAAACCACGTAAGAACGTGATCATTCCTACTTTGGAAGAAGACCTTGACGGACTTGGTTACCTTCAAGGAAAAGACGTTGACTTTGTAAACAAAAAAGCAACTGACGGTGTTCTTCTTGCCCACACAGACGGTGATGTACCAAACATGTACGTCACCCTTCCAGAGCAAGATGCCTTCACTCTTGGTTACACTATCTACTTCTTCGAATTGGCAATTGCCCTTTCAGGTTACTTGAATGCCATCAACCCGTTTGACCAACCAGGTGTTGAAGCCTACAAACGCAACATGTTTGCCCTTCTTGGAAAACCAGGATTTGAAGAATTGAGCAAAGAGCTTAACGCACGTCTATAATAGAAGAAAAGAGTGGCTTGCCCACTCTTTTTACTCTCTTTATTCGTAGACATTGGACTCAGGCGAGACTTGTGATATAATATAGAAAGCAAAAAGGCAGACGCCTAGAGACTTTATAGGAGAAACTATGTCAAAAGATATCCGCGTACGCTACGCACCAAGTCCAACAGGACTACTACACATCGGAAATGCCCGTACAGCATTATTCAACTACCTTTACGCACGCCATCATGGTGGAACTTTTATCATCCGTATCGAAGATACTGACCGTAAACGCCATGTTGAGGATGGAGAACGTTCACAGCTTGAAAATCTTCGCTGGTTGGGGATTGACTGGGATGAAAGTCCAGAAACTCATGAAAACTACCGCCAATCAGAGCGTTTGGACTTGTATCAAAAATACATCGATCAATTGCTAGCTGAAGGAAAAGCCTACAAATCTTACGTTACAGAAGAAGAGTTGGCGGCTGAGCGTGAACGCCAAGAAGCAGCTGGCGAAACACCACGTTACATCAATGAATATCTTGGCATGAGCGAAGAAGAAAAAGTAGCTTACATCGCAGAACGTGAAGCAGCTGGTATCATCCCAACTGTTCGTTTGGCTGTCAATGAGTCTGGTATCTACCAATGGCATGATATGGTCAAAGGTGATATCGAGTTTGAAGGTGGCAACATCGGTGGCGACTGGGTTATCCAAAAGAAAGATGGTTACCCAACTTACAACTTTGCTGTTGTTATTGATGACCACGATATGCAAATTTCCCATGTTATCCGCGGTGATGACCATATTGCCAACACCCCAAAACAGCTTATGGTTTATGAGGCTCTTGGTTGGGAAGCGCCAGAGTTCGGTCACATGACTTTGATCATCAACTCTGAAACGGGTAAAAAATTGTCTAAACGTGACACCAACACCCTTCAGTTTATAGAAGACTACCGTAAAAAAGGCTATTTGCCAGAAGCCGTCTTTAACTTTATCGCCCTTCTTGGTTGGAACCCAGGTGGCGAAGATGAAATTTTCTCACGTGAGGAATTGATTAAACTCTTTGATGAAAATCGTCTCAGCAAGTCACCAGCTGCCTTTGATCAGAAGAAACTAGACTGGATGAGCAACGACTACATCAAGAGAGCCGATCTAGCTACCATCTTTGAAATGGCTAAACCTTACCTAGAAGAAGCAGGGCGTTTGACTGACAAGTCTGAAAAAATGGTAGAACTCTACAAGCCACAGATGAAGTCAGTTGACGAGATTGTTCCACTGACAGACCTTTTCTTCTCAGATTTCCCAGAGTTGACAGACGCTGAGCGCGAGGTCATGGCAGGAGAAACCGTTCATGTTGTTCTAGAAGCCTTCAAAGCAAAACTAGAAGCGATGACAGATGAGGAATTTGTGACAGAAAACATCTTCCCACAAATCAAAGCAGTCCAAAAAGAGACAGGAATCAAAGGAAAAAATCTCTTCATGCCGATTCGTATTGCTGTATCAGGTGAAATGCATGGTCCAGAATTACCAGACACCATTTTCTTACTCGGACGTGAAAAGTCAATCCAGCATATTGAAAACATGCTGAAAGAGATTTCTAAATAAAAAGGACTTCCGATGAATACATGGGAAAAATGTATGAAGAAGCACGAGCCTTATACAATCCTCATGAAGTTTCTGACTTTGTTTATGCTAACCATGTTGTTGCTGCAGTAGAAGCAGAAGATGGTCAGATCTTCACAGGATTTTGTATGGAGGGGACTTGTGGCGTTTTTCATCTCTGTGCAGAACGAGCGGCTCTCTTCAATATATATCAATTTTCAGGACAGACCAAAGTTAAGAAAATCCTCGCCTTTCGAGACAAACCTCCCTACGGCGAAGGATCAGGTATGCCCTGTGGCGCTTGCAGAGAATTTCTCTTAGAATTGAATGCTAAAAATAAAGAAGCAGAGTTCATGATGAACTACGAAACAAGAAAAACAATTAAGGTTGCTGAATTAATCCCTTACTTGTGGGGAGAAGAACGTGCGACTAATTGGCAAGATAAATAGAAGGAGTCAGTTTAACTGGCTCTTTTCCCTAATCTTTTCAGAATTTCGGTAAAGAGGTAAAAAAGTCCTTGACAAAGGTAAAAAAG